>JADGQK010000091.1 GCA_017881915.1 Chloroflexota bacterium
CGCCGAAGGCCCGGCCCTGGCGCGCCGGGGCTGGGCGCCGTCGCCGAAGGCCCGGCCCTGGCGCGGCCACGCAGGCGTGCGCCCAGAACACCAAATCGGCCAATCTGGGCTCGATCGGGCCGCTTCAAGCCCGGTTGGACCCTCGACCAGGGCATCGGCGAGTCCGGTTCATCCCGGGCCACCCTCAGGCCGGGATGTTTACTCGTCCGCAAGGTCGAGCGGCCGACCGATTCTGGACGCAAACGGTCGATTTGGTGTTCTGAGCGCACGTCCCGCCAGCGGACCAACCGCGAGGGGGCCCCCACACGCTGGGCGCCGCCGCCGCCGCAACCGTCGCCGCACTGGGCCCGCGCGACCTTCCCGGGCCCGGCAGCGGAGCGCTAGACCAGGCGGTCCTCGGACGTCTCGCCGTCGGGGATGCTCCGCTCGCAGGTTGGGCAGTACCAGCGTGCCTCGAGCGGTGTGCCGCAGGCGTCGTGACGAAGTGCCTCGTGGCTCGTCTCGCCGTCGACGGGCCGTCGCCCACCCCAGTCCGCGAGCAACCGGACCGCGCTGGCGAGGTCACGGCCATCGGCCGTCAGGGCGTACTCCATCCGGACCGGCCGTGCCGAGTAGGGGACCGAATGGATCACCCGCTCGCGCTCGAGCCGGCGCAGTCGCTCGGACAGGATGTTCGGGGCGATACCCGGGACGCCGGTCAACAGGTCGTTGAAGCGGGCCGGCCCGTCGAGCAGCCGTTCCACGAGGAGGAGGCTCCAGCGATCGCCGACCCGGTCCAGGGCGGCCCCAAGTGGAGACGAGGGGACCGCCGGATTCAGCTTGCTCGCCACGCCACCCATGGTAGGCGGCCCGCCGGGTCGGCGGCTTGCGCCCACTGTCCTCACGCCCGTTGTCCTTGCGCCCATCGTCACAGAGTAGTAGATTGCAAGTCACAAGTCGCCGACAGTACGAGCCGCCAGTACGAGCCGACGAGCCGAAAGTACGAGGAGCAACGAGCAGATGGGTCTCATCGAGGATCTCCAGGGCGCCATCCAGGGCGCCGCGAGCAGCGCCGGTCCGTCGGTTGTAGGGATCGGCCGACACCAGCGTGGATCGGGCGTGGTCGTGGCCGATGGCCAGGTGCTCACGAACGCCCACAACCTGCGAGGCGACGAGGTCACCGTCACGTTCGCCGATGGGCGATCGGCGGTGGGCAACGTGGCCGGCGTCGATCATGACGGCGACCTCGCGGTCATCGCCCTCGACACGACCGGTGCCCCGGCGATCGGCTGGGCAAAGGACCCGTCGGTCAGCGTCGGCTCGGTCGTCTTCGGGCTGGCGGCCTCGCGTTCGGGCGGGACCAGGACCACCCTGGGGACTGTGTCCGCGGTCGGCCGCGCGTTTCGCGGGCCCGGTGGTCGCCGGATCTCGGGCAGCATCGAGCACACTGCGCCGCTTGCCTCGGGCTCATCGGGCGGCCCGCTCCTCGATGGAGCCGGTCAATTCGTAGGCCTCAACACGAACCGGATCGGCGAGGGCTTCTACCTGGCCCTGCCCGCCGACGCCGCGTTGCAGCAGCGGGTCGAATCGCTGGCAACGGGCGCCTCGGTTGAGCGACCCCGGCTGGGGATCGCGATCGCGCCGGCCTTCGTGGCTCGCCGGATGCGTCGCTCGGTCGGCCTGCCCGACCGGGAGGGCCTGCTCGTCCGGGGAGTCGAGGACGACAGCCCGGCGGCTCGGGCGGGGATCACCCGGGGCGACCTGATCGTGGCGGTGGCCGGCACGCCGGTGACCGACTCGGACGAGCTGCTCGATGCCATCGGCGCCGCGAAGCAGCCCTACGAGATCCAGCTCGTGCGCGGTGCCGCCGACGTGAGCGTCACGATCGGCACCGCCACGGAGGGCCTGAACTAGGGCGTCGCACCGCCGCCGAGGCTAGGTGATCCGGCTGGGGCAGAGGGCCGCGAAGTCGCAGCGCCCGCAGGTTGCCTTCGACGGCGTTGCCGCGAAGTCGCCCGAGCGGATCCGGGCCGCCCGCGCCACGATGTCGGCGCGGGCGGCGTCGAGCTGGTCGTCCGTCCGGGTCGTGCTCATCCGGATCGAGGATTCGGTGAAGTACAGGGTGACCAGCTCCGGAGTGCCCAGGCCAAGGGCATCGCGGCAGGCCAGGGCGTAGATCGAGAGCTGCAGGTTGACCCCGATGTCCTTCTGCGAGGTGGTCCGGCCCGTCTTGTAATCGATCACCTCGATCCCGCCCGACGGGAGCCGATCGATCCGGTCGATCGAGCCGCCGACGTGCACCGGCGGGCTGCCATCACCCGGGTCGATCGCCAGGTTGAACGCCAGCTCCTCGTGGATCGCCTGGCTCACGCTGCTCAGCTCACCGGCCCAGAAGCGCTCGAGCAGGTTGCCCGTCTTGCGCCGGTATTCCGCCTCGGTGGTCCGGTCACCGAACTCGCTCGGCTTCCATTCGGCCTCGAAGATCCGCTCGAGGTCGGCCTGGGTGGGAGCCGGTTCGCCGCGGGCCAGGCGCTCCCGGCGCTCCTTGGTGAATCGCTCGAAGGCCGCATGAGCCGCCGTCCCGAACGCGAAGTAGCCGGCCGTCCGGGCCGACGGGATCCGGTAGACGCTGGTGAAGGCGTACTGGAGCGGGCAGTGCTCGTAGGTCGAGAACTGCGAGTAGCTGAAGCGGGGCGCCAGCGGGGCCACCTCGAGCAGGTTGGCCCCGGCGGTCCGGTCGTGCGCGAGCGACTGGAAGGTGAACGGGTCGAGGCCAAGCGCACGCGATTCCTCGGCGCTGAGCGCCGCCGATCGCCCGACATCGGCGAGCTGCTGGGTGAAGCGCTCGCGGGCAGCGACGGACTCCGGGTTCGCGCCGGCGTTGCCTTCGAGCATCCCCAGCAACTCGGTCGCCCGCAGGCGCAAGGCGAGCCGCCGTTCGTGCTTCGTGGGCAGGGGCATCACCTGGCGCACCGCCGCCAGCGTCCGTTCGAGCGCCGGATCGCTCGCTGCAGCGGGCTCAACCTGGCGGTCGGAGAGCGGTTCGCCAGGTCCCGCGGTCTCGCGCACCGTTCGATCGATCAACCGGATGCCGGGCCCGTGGCCCGATCCGTCGGGCCCCTCGTCGCAGAGCTCGCCAATGAACGGCGACGGCCCCACGTTCTGGCCGGCCGAGCCGCCGTAGGTGGTCACGATCAGCCGGTCCCGGGCCCGGGTGATCGCCACGTACAGGAGCCGGCGCTCCTCTTCCAGGCTGAAATCGGGCGGTGGTCGCCCTTCCCGCAGGAGCTCCGCCGGGAAGAGATCGCCGCCGCCGCCGGTGCTCGGCCATTCCCGCTCGAGGAGGCCGGGCACGATGACGATCGGGAACTCGAGCCCCTTCGCCTGGTGGACCGTCATCAGCCGGACGCCATCGACGTCCTCGCTCAGCTCCACGCTCGTCGGCAGCTCGCCGCCGGACTCCTGGTAGGCGTCGAGGTAGTCGACGAACTGGGTAAGGTGGCCGGCCGGGAAGGCCGCCTGCCAATCACTCGTGAAGCGCAGGAAGCTGGCCAGGTTGACCGCGATCCGCTGCGACTCCCGGGTGTCGGCGCTGATCAGGTCGAGGACCTGGCCGGTCCGCTCGACGAACCGCTCGAGCAGGGTGAATGGGCCCTCGCGCCAGGTCTGCGGCGAGAGGTCGTCGAGCGTTTCGAGCAGGCGCCGGAGCTTCGCCCGGGTGTCCGGGCTGACATCAATGCCGCGGGTGGACTCCTCGACCGGGCCTTCGGGCCCCTCCTCCGGGCGCTGGTCGAGCCGTTCATCCAGCCGCTCGTCGAGCCGTTCGATTTGGACCTGTCCGGAGGCCACGACCTCCCGCGCGGCATCGACCAGGTGGCGCCGGTCGAAGCGGGCCATCCGGCTGATCTCCAGGATCTCGAGCGGATCGAGGCGCCACGGGCCGGCCGACATCATCCGGACCAGGGCGACGTCGTCGTGGGGGTTCGCGATCGCCCGCAGGCTCTGCTCGAGATCGCGGACCTCGGGAGTCTCGAACAACGACAGCCCGCCCACGACGGTGTACGGGATCTCCTCTTCGCGCAGCCGGGCGACGATCTCGTTGCGGTGCTTGTGCTTGCGATAGAGGACCGCGATGTCCGACCAGGCCGGCGACTGGCCGGCCCGCGCGGCGAGGGCGCGGACGGTGTCGACGATCGCGACGGCTTCGTCCTCCGGTCCGGCACAGGTGATGATCTCGACCGGCGGCCCGGCCGCCCGCGCGGTGGTCAGGCGCTTGTCTGGCTCCTGGCGCTGGAGGTTGTGGGCGATCAGCCGGTTGGCGACCGACAGGACCTGGGGCACCGACCGGAAGTTCTGCTCGATCCGGAGACGCGCCGGCGGCCCCGGTGGGCGCCCACCCGGATCGTGGATCGGTGGTCGCGAGAAGCGCCGCGTGAATTCGGCGAAGGCGGCGGAGCTGGCCCCCCGGAAGTGATAGATCGATTGGTCGTCGTCGCCGACGACCATCACGTTGTCGGGCCGGTCCGGCGTCCGGCCGATCAGCTCGATCAGCTCGATCTGGGCGACGTTCGCATCCTGGAACTCGTCGACGAGGACGTAGCGGTACTGGCGCTGCCAGCGTCGGAGGAGATTCGGGCGGACCTTCCAGAGCTGGGTGACCGCGGCGATCTGCTCGCCGAAATCGAGCGCTCCGCGCCGGATCAGCTCGGCCTGGTAGGCGCGATAGACCCGGGCAAGCTCCTCCAGCCGAACGATCTCGAGCGCCGCGCCGTCGCTGACGTAGGACGCCGCCAGCTGGTCGACCTCGAGCCGCTGCTGGCTGGTGTAGTGCTTGATGTTCTGGACGACGCCGGTGCCCAGGACGGTCCGCCGCGCCTCCCGCTCGGCGACCCTGTCGGGGTCCGGCCGGCGGTCAACGGGCGGCTCGTCGCCGTGGTCCTCGGCCCGCTCCAATCGACGCAGCCTGGCGTACTCCTTGCGCATCTCGCGCGGCAGGGTGAGGTTGCCCTGGGCTTCCAGCCGGGCCACCGCCGGGCCATATGACCCGTAGCGCTCCTCGAACACGGCCCGCTCGTGGGCCACGTAGGCATCGAAGTCGTCCGGCGTGACCAGCTCGTCCTTGGCCCGGTTGATGAACTGGACGAACGGACCGAGCGCCCACCAGCCGGCGTGGTAGAGCAGCTGAAGCGCCGGCTCCAGGTCCCGCAGGAGGAGCATCTGGCCGATGCCATCGAGCACGTCCGGGTTCGGCGGCAGGCCGGCCTCGGACGCCGAATCGGTCAGGACCTGGTGGCAGAAGCTGTGGAAGTTCGAGACGGTCATGCGCGCCCGGACCGTGGGGCCGACGGCCTGGTCGAGGCGCTCCTGGAGCTCGCGGGCCGCCTTGACGTTGTAGGTCATGACCAGGATCTGCTCGGGCAGCAGCGGCCCTGCGAAGGGGCTCTCGGGCTCGGGTCCCTCGGCACGCCCGCCCGCACGCTGGCCGGCAGGTTCGCCGGCACGTTCGACGGCGGCCGGCACAACCGGCCCTGGCTCCGCCGGCCAGAGCCCCACCTGCGCCGGCGGCTGGACGCTCCGGGGGGCTTCCTTGGGTCGTCTGGCCGGCCCGGCCACATCCGCGCTGGCCGGCCCGGCCGCATCCGCGCGTCCCGGGCGGTCCGCGGGATCCGTGCGTTCCCCGGGTTCTGCAGGCACGAGTCGACCGAGCGCATCCCGACCGCCGCTGCCCTTGGTGTCGAGCAGCCAGCGGACGCGCTCCACGATCACCCGGGTCTTGCCCGTGCCGGCCCCGGCGATCACCACGACCGGCCCGTCCCGAACCTGGACGATCCGTTCCTGCTCGAGGGTGAGCGCGCTGGGCTCGCTGGCCGCTGCCGGCTTGATCACCACGCCTCCCCTCGATCCATCGTCGTGCGGCCAGGTCGCCACAACGGGAGAGTACCCGGCGCGCGTGACAGCTCGCCCGTCACCCGCCGGCGCAGGCGTCAGTCGCGGACGCCGGCCGGATCAGGCGCGCCCGGACCGGCCTGGTCCAGGACCCGGACCGCGCTGACCGCTGCCGGCCGTCGGCGGAGGGTCAGAGAGCCCGCGGCGCTCCGTGGCAGCCGGCGGTACCAGATGATCCCGAGCAGGGCGGCCACGAGCGAGACCGCACCACCGATCGCGATCGCCTCCGAGGCGCCGGCGTTTGCCGCGACTGCGCCCAGGAGCAGGCCGCCGATCGGGCTGGTCCCGGCGAAGACGGTCGTATAGACGGCCATCACCCGGCCACGCAGCTCGTCGGGGACCTCCAGCTGGATCACCGTGTTGGCGGTGGCCATCATCGAGATCGAACCGGCCCCGGCCGCGAACATCAGGACCAGGTCGACCCCGTAGTTGGCGATCCCGCCGATCAGGATCTCGGCGACGCCCAGGACGATGGCCCCGATCAACATCCGGGTCGCCCGGGTACCGCCGAAGGCGATCGCCAGGGCAGCCAGCAACGACCCCAGGCCCGAGGCCGCCATCAGGAAGCCGTAGCCGCTGGCGCCTACGTGCAGGACGTTGGCCGCCAGGGGCGGGATCAGGATCGAGAAGTTGATCCCGAAGGTCGCCACGACGCCGATGAGCGTGATCGCCAGGAGGACCATCCCGGTTCGCCGGACATAGCGCAGGCCGTCGGCCAGGTTGGTGAAGACCTCGCCGGCGGACGTCGGTCGGATGAACCGGGGCGCCGGCCGAAGGTCGGCCTCGGTCATCAGGAACATGGCCAGCAAGACGGCCAGGAAGCTCAGGGCATCGATCAGGAAGGCGATCGAGATCCCGAAGGCACCGATCGCCAGGCCGGCGATCGCGGGCCCGATGATCCGGGCCACGTTGAACATCGCGGAGTTCAGGGCGACCGCGTTGCCGACGTCCTCGCGCCCGACCATCTCGACGGCAAAGGCCTGCCGGGTGGGCATGTCGACCGAGTTGCGGATGCCCATGATCGTGGCCAGCACGAAGACATGCCAGACCTGGACGGTGTGGGTGGCCGCCAGTACGAAGAGCAGCAAGCTGACCCCCATCGCCACGGTCTGGGTCACGTACAGCGTCCGGCGCTTGGGCAGGCCGTCGGCGACCAGGCCGCCGAACAGGCCGAGGATCAGGACCGGCCCGAACTGGAAGACGGTCAGCAGGCCGAGGTCGAACGGGTTGCCGGTGAGCTGCAGGATCAGCCAGCTCTGGGCGACGGCGGTCATCCAGGTCCCGATCAGCGAGACGAGCTGGCCGCCGAAGAAGAGCCGGTAATTGCGGTGGCTCAGGGCGCTCAAGCCGCGGGCCGAGCTGATCGAGTGGCGGTTCACCGGACCTCTCCCGGTCCGCCCGCATCCAGGTCGGCCAGGCGCGCCTCGAGCCGGCCACGGCGCGCCTCGACGGCGGAAACCATCGCCTCGAGCCGGGCGATCTTGTCGCGCAGGATCCTCGACTGGCGTTCGACCCGGCTGAGTGAACCGGCCACCAGCGCCCGGCGCTCAACAGCATCGACGGTCTGGGCGTACGCCTCGCGCGTCCGCACCCGGGCGGCCTCGTCCTCCAGGAGCTGGCTGATCTCGGCCAGCGAGAAGCCCGCGTCATCACGGAGCCCCTTGATGAATCCGAGCCGCTCGATGTCGGACGCGTCGTAGAGGCGGTATGAGCCATCACTGCGAGCCGCCGGGCTGAGCAGTCCGAGCTCTTCGTAGTAGCGAATCGAGCGGGTGGTCAGGCCAAGCTCGGAGGCGACTTCCTGGATCCGCAGGAAGCGCGACGGGGCGGGGGACGGGGTTTCGAGGGTCACCCGGTTAGTCTAGTACACCTTGACGTATACGTAAACGTTAGGGCTCCACCCAGCCGGGGCCGCGGCTGCCGGTGCTACTCTCGGCCGGATGACCCCAACCCGGCTGCCCTTAGCGGTGACTGAATGAAGGACGCACGGCTGTTCCAGTACATCAACGAGCTGGCCGAAGAAGAGGAGCTCCTGTTCGCCCGGGCAGGCGACGGCAGCGGCCTGAGCCAGCTCGAGGTCGAGCGACTCGAGGAGATCAGGGTCGAGCTCGACCAGGGCTACGACCTGCTCCATCAGCGCCAGGCGCGGCGAGCCGCAGGACTCGATCCGACCGAGGCCGAAGTTCGCTCGCCCGACGTGGTGGAGCGCTACCAGCAATAGGTGATGAACGGCTCGGCTGGCGAACGATGACGCCTGTCCTGAGGTCGAGCCGGCTCCACTGCCACCGGAACTCGCCAAGATCCGGGTTAGCGTCCCTTAGCGCCCCTTGGCGCCGCCCTTGCCCTGTCGACCGCTGAGCGGAACGCGGCTGAACAACAGCACGCCGGGCATGTCCGGGCGACTGCTGACGTAGACCGAGGCCGCTGATGCCTTGACGATCTTGTTTGCCGCCGCGCGGGCGGTTGCTGCCTTGCCATCGAAGTGCCACGGCAGCACCTGCGACGCTGCGCCAACACTGACCTCGTTGACGAGTCGAGTCAGGTCCTCGTCGCGCGGATTGACGCGATGGCCACGTGGCACGGACTTCTTCTTCAGGTCATCAAGATTGAGCGGCTTGCCAACCTTGATCGTAGTGAACTTGGTCAAACGAATACCTCCAGCCATGATTAACGCTGACGTCAGCGTACGCAATCCTGACCGACGAGTCCAGTCTTCAGTGTTGAACGTTGACGATGAAGGTCCGACCCGCCTGGTTACGTCGTCATGACCGGAACCGTCAATGCAACGGTCATGCCCGTTGCCGTCAAGCCGCTGACGGTGCCCAGCTCGTGGATCGCGCCGTCGTGGCCGAAGACCATGTCCGTTGCAAGGCCGACCTGATCCGCTGCAGGCGTTGAGGCCGCGGCTTCCCGGAGCGAAATCAACTCCAAT
>JADGQK010000092.1 GCA_017881915.1 Chloroflexota bacterium
GGATCGTCGCCCACTGGACGCGACGGCAGCTCGACGAGGGCCGCCGTTGTCCGCCTCAGGTTCGTGTTTCGGGAGCGTGGCTAGCTCGATGCGGCCCGGTGCTGCCGGCTCGGCCGCTGGATGTTCGAGTCGTCGTCGACCTCGATTCCGTGGCGCCGCGCCGCGGCCAGGATCTTGCGCCTGGCGCGTTCCTTGGCTGCCGCGCTCTCGAAATCGGTCTGGTTGAAGCGGGCAATCGCGTTCCGCACATGCGATTCGTCGTGGATAGGGAGGTGCTCCCCGCCCTTCGAGTCGACGTATGCGAACTGCGAGGTACGAAGCTTGTCCCGCCGCTTCGTCGTGAGCTCAGCCACGGTCAGTCTCCTAATCTCGGACCGAGGTCGGCGACCCGCCTAAGGCCCTATTCAGCCCGAGTGTCAGGCCGCCAACAGCGTCTCACGGAACGAATCGCCGGCGCGGTATGAATGCCTTCGATCTCGTTGCAGACTTCTCGCTCCCGGGAACTCTAGGGTCGCGAAACGTCGCTTCGTTGAACGGCGGGCCGCCGGGCCCCCACCTGTCCTCCGCCCGGAGCGTCCTGCTGTTGGAAGGAGTCCGCAAGGCGGACCGCACCCGTGTCGATCCGACGGCAATCACTGACCGGAGATCGTGCGAGGGCGGCCCGAATTCCTCTCGGGCGTGTCCAAGAGGGAGGTTCTCGCGATGGCCGACGCGCGAATCGGGTCTCGAACTCGCGTTGGGCGCGAACGCCACGGGAGGCCCGACGACGTCGACTCCAACTTGTGTGGCTGTGGCCTACCGTCCGAAGACCGCCGTTCTGGCCGGCTCGGAGGGGCCGGCTTCGACCTCTGTTGCTTTGGGACGGTGAACGACCCCGTGCTCTTCGGCCGGGCCGACCGATTGGAAGGCGCCTCACGAAACCGCCAGGTCGGCTCAGCCCCTCCCGCGCGCAACGCGACACGTCACGGGTGGGAAGACGCGTGGCAGCCGAGGTCGGCTGCCGGCCCGAGGACCGGGCGAGGGCAACCTGACGACGGGAGTCCGGCGACGGAAGCAGGCTACAGAGTGAGTCTGGGCCGCAAGTGCCTCGCGGAATTCCTGGGGACATTCGCGCTCGTCTGGGTCGGTGCGGGCATCGACCTTGGGGCGTCCGTACCCGGGGCATCCAACGACGCGGTTCGGGCGATTGCACCGGGGCTTCTTGTTGGAGCGTTCATCTACGCGCTTGGTGACATCTCCGGCGCGCACTTCAACCCCGTCGTGAGCGCGGCGTTCGTGATCAAGCGGCTCTTCCCGGCACGGTGGCTGCCTGCCTATTGGATCGCCCAGCTGGGTGGCGCGATCGCGGGCGCCGTGGTCTTCCGGGCCCTGCTCGGCGACGTCGGCGGTCTTGGAGTGACGCGACCCATGGTCGGCGCTGCGCCGGCCGTGGCGATCGAGGGTCTCGCCACCCTCTTCCTGGTTACCGTGATCCTGGGGACGGCCGACCGATACCGGGTCGTCGGGACTGATTCCGCGCTGGCGGTCGGTGCGACGATCGCGTTGTGTGGCCTCTGGGCGGGTCCCTTGACAGGCGCGTCAATGAATCCGGCGCGATCCCTCGGTCCGGCAGTCGTCTCGGGCTCCCTCGTTGATGTGTGGATCTACATTGCCGGACCTGCGCTCGGCGCTCTCGGGGCGCTCGTGGTCGCGCGCGTCCTCCACGGTCCATTCACCACGGATCCCGAGAAGGTCCGGGCCGCGGAAGGTACGTGAGATCCAATCCGGGCAGCACGCCCACACGCGGCGTCCGATGAGCCAGCTGGGCACGCCGGCCTGCACAACGCGGCCGCTCGCGGACGCGGTCGGGCACCTCTCCGGATCGAGCAGGGTAAGTCAAACGAGCCCAAGGTCTGTTTGAAGCGGCAATGCGCGTGCCCGCTTCAACGATGCTTCTGCAATGGGTTGCTCGAGATGATCTTGGCGTCGCCGTTACATCGGCCAGTTCCGGTCCGGCGACCTGGTCATTCAACCCGTCGTCGAATCTCGAGATGAGGCGGTGCGCCTGACGAGTGCGGCGGCGGGCGGCGTATCGAGTGGCCGGGCGATCCGGCCCTGGGGCTCCACGACGGAGCCCGGGAAGGGGAACGATGAACGAAAGAGGCACGCGCGTCTCCGAGACGAGGGCGCCGGTGAGCACTGCCGATCCCGACCTTGGCCAAACGGACCCGCCGTTCGACCGCACGGACCCCACGATCAGCCGGACCGAGGCGCATAGCTCGATGATCACGGGAACCTTTGCAGCAGGCGAGGAAACGCTCCCGGACCGGGATGCCGAGGACCGTGTCCTTCATCGCGGAAGTTTCGCGACCGGCCAGGAACGGCTGCCAGATGAGAACGCGGAACGGCGACTCCACACTCGTGGCGGCTTCGCTGTCGGCGAGGAGACGACTCCCGAGGAAGACGCCGAGCAGCGCAACCACCCGGGCACCTTCGCCGATACCGAGCCGAGCATCTGACCCACGGGCCTGCCCGCGCCGTGGATTGCCGCGTCGCTGCAACGTAAGCGCCCCGGCCCGTGTGCTCAGGGGCAAGGTGGCCGCTCGCATCATGCTCAGCACGAACGGATCTCGTCCCATTCGCCGTGCTGCTCGCCGCGTTACGCGCGCGGCGGGCAGCTCCACTCCCGTTCGCCGCGGCCATGCGACTCCGACGGAGCGCGGATGACTGCGGTGCGATCACCGTTGTTGGAGTTGTCGACATGAACGCGATCACGATGCTTGAGCGAGACCACGTCAAGGTCAAGGGGCTGCTCGTCCGACTCGATGCCACGACAGCCCGCGCGCGGGTTGCTCGCCGCGATCTCTTCGATCGGATCAAGGCCGAACTGACGGTCCACGAGACGATCGAGGAGGAGATCTTCTACCCGGCCCTCAAGGAGCACCCCAGGGCCAGGGACATCGTGCTCGAGGGGATCGAGGAGCACAACGTCGTCGACACCCTGCTCGGCGAACTGACGGACCTCCCGACGGACAACGAAGCCTGGGGTGCAAAGGCGACCGTCATGCGGGAAAACGTCGAGCATCACATCGAAGAGGAAGAGACGGAGATGTTCGCGAAGGCCCGCCGCATCTTCGATCCCTCGGAGCTTGAAGCGCTCGGCAGGCGGATGGCCGCGCGCAAGGTCACCGCGCGGGCGTCCGTCCGCACGATCGCCGATCGACGCGAGCAATGACGACCCGCGTCCGTGATGGCGCGGACCGTCACAGAAGCGTTCGTGTCGAGCGGTGGGCACCTGTCCGGCGGCACAGCTGATTCCTTCGAGCGAGACCCGACCCAGTGCCAGGAGCGAGGTCCGGACCTGCCCGCGGAACGAGTTCACATGCCTCCAGTGATCAGGCTTGCCCGCCTCGTCCGCGTCGTGACCCTGCCCGCGGTCGACACTGTTGCCGCTCATGGTGCAGCCCCGTGCCCGTCGTCCTACGGACGCGCGCCACCGCCCCTGATTCGTTTCGAGCGCACTTCGACCGCAACAGCGAGGGCGACGACGAACGGCAGCAACGTCGCTCCGGCAAGGATGTAGGTGTCCCTCTGCATCGTGGGGTGGTCCCGGAGCGCCGCTGCGCGCACGGCTGGCCGGAGCATTGCCCGCAGGCCGATGTCCGACTCGCCGGAGCGCATTGAGCTGATCGCAAGCGATACGACCGGAAGGCAGTTGGAGGCGATGCCGAGAGCAGCGACACCGAGGAGGACCGAGCCGAAGAGCACGAAGTACCCAGCGAGAGCGGCCGCGACGAGCCCGACGATGCCGAACTCCACCGCGCTGAATCTCAGCCCGTTCAATCGATTGTGGCCACGGATGATCCTGGTCATGGCCCGACCTGCCAGTCCGGACGGAGGCACTCGTCCGTCGCATCCTCACGCTACGCTTCTTGGGTGATGGGCCCCACCGGCCAGGGCACAACCCGTTTGGTCGGGGCACGCTCGCTGAAGAGCGTCCCGGTCCTGCCGTTTGTTGGCGGGATCGAGCAGGGCTCGTCTCCCCGTGGCCTCCTTCGAGAGTGACACGGTACGTCGAAGGCTGCTCCGCCGGCCCAATTCCATCGAGAGTCGCCACGCGACCAGAGGTGTCGTGGGGCTCGCCGGGGCGAACGGTTCATTCTTCGTCTTCACCAGGGACGACTTCCCTGCCGGCCTAGTGGATCCGAGCCGACACCGCCTGCTTGAAGCACCCCCGCGCCCCGGGTAGAACCAGTCCCACAGTCGACACGCACCGGGTCTTCCAATCGACTCGCGACGAGACTGAAATGCCGTCAACGCGGTTGGATCGCCCGGGCGCAACCCGCGGACCGGTACATTCGGCGGGTCACGGCGACGTGGCGCGCGACCATTTGATCGCGGAACGCGCGGATGCAGGAGTGTCAACCAAGATGGACACCAAGGACACCCTTCGAGATCTCAAGACGGACGCGAAGGGAGCCGCTCGCGAGGCCGATGGCCATCAGCTCAAGGACGACGTGGGCAACGCCGGGGATCGAATCCGGGACGGCTTGGGCAAGGCAGGCGACAAAGTGGGCGACGAGGTCGACAGCCTCCATCGCCAGGCCCACGAGGGAGCGGACCGGGCGACCCGCGAACCCCGCTGAAAGCCGCTCATCTTCCAGGAGTGGCCGGCCGATTGGCCGGCCACTCCTGAACGGTTGGCTTGGGGATGCCTCAAGCACAACCTCGCCCGACGTCGGACCGGACCGTGGTGCTCGATCTGCAAGCTGTCGGACCACATCTTGAGGAGATATGGGCTCACGAGTTGGGACTTGAGCCTACCTCCGTTCGACACCCGAGGTCGTCCCGCTCTGCATTTCCCCCGCGCGGCCGGAGGCGGACTGGCCTGTTCTCATCGTCGTGGCCGGCCGCGCGGGCTGGCGCGGTGACCGGGTCATCCAGGCCTCATGCACATCTGAAGAAGCAGGAGACCGCTGACCAGGGGCGCGAGGAGATAGCCGCGGAGCAGGTCGCGGACCATTGCCGCCCCGCCCGGACGCTCGCCCGCGGCGGGCACGAGGTACCCCGCGAGGCCCACGCCGAGCGGCAGGAAGATCACCCCGACGAGCAGCACGAAGGCGAGCCAGGCCTGGTCGACGAAGGGAGGGTGGGGCGTCGCGCTGAGGAGCAGCGCGACGATGCTCGGGAGCACCAGCCCCAGGACACAAAGGAGCCAGGTGAAGGACCCCGCCATCATCAGGACCAGGAAGACCTGGTGGGACCGTGGCACACGCCCGAACAACAGGCTGCTGGCCCAGCCGAGCGCGCTCGTGAGGAGAGATCCCGCGATCCGGCCGGCGAACCCGAAGAACGAGATGAGGATGGTCACGGTCGCCTACATTCCCGGGGGCGGCGAGCCCATCAGGGCGGTGAGCACGAGCATCACAACCAGGATGGCGACCGGCAGGAGCACGGTTCGCGAATTCCCCTTTGATGTCTCGGGCAGGCTATCGAGCATTCTCGTCCCCTTCGGTGTGTTGTCGGCGCGACCGCCGCCGGTCCAAGCATCCGTGAGAGCACATTTCGGACGGGTCTCCCGCGAGCGTCCGAGATTGCATGCGCGTGACGACAGCCTCGTGCCGCGGAACGACCGTCGCCGCATGGCGCCCCTCCGTTTGCAGCGCGAATGCAACGCCGGAGGTGGCGTCGGTAGGATCCGCGAACGCAGCGGCTCGCCATCGTCAGCACGCCATGACCACCGACACGACCAATCAGCAGACAGGCCCGCGCAGGCTCCGGAACCCTGCACGTGCGCAGGGCCACCCGATTGCAGCGATCGCTGGCGTGGCCGGGGTCGGCACCAGCGCCGCGTGGCTTGCCCTCGCCGTCGTCGGGCTTGTCGGCTTTGGCCTGCTCACCGTGATCGTGGCGAGCAGAGTTGTCATCCCGTTCGATCAGCCAGTCCTGGCGTTCGCGAGAACCCTGGACGGCCTGCCGGACGTGTGGCAGGCCTTCTCTTCGTCGGCGAACATCCCGCTGATCGTGATCGGGGTTGGGCTGGTCGGGTGGCTCTTCTTCACGAGGCGACGCCGGGAGGCGCTCATCGTGGCGGTCACGCTCATCGCGATCACGGCTGGGAGCGAGGGCTTCAAGCAGCTGGTTGCGCGACCGCGGCCGTCGGGAACCGATCCCACCATCCCCGGTGTCGTGTACAGCTACCCATCTGGCCACGTCCTGGAGGCGTTGACGATCCTCGGCATCATCGCCATCCGGTTCTGGCGGAGCCGACGGCCGCTCGCCGCGCGGGTTGTCGTCTGGCTGGTCGTCATCGTCTGGGTCCTGCTCGTCGGGCTCGCCCGCATGGCCATCAACGTCCACTACCCATCCGATGTCCTGGGAGGTCTGCTGGGCGCGATGGGAGTCCTCGGCGTCTACGGCTGGCTCACGCGCCCGGGTCGCGATCGACAGCGCCAGCGAGCGACCTAGGTGTTCGCACCGTCCGTCAGCGGGTGGTCGACCACGATCGCCAGGCCCGGCTGCGACCCATCGCCGGCCTCCCCGGGAGCCCGCTTCCCCGGGCGCACCGCACGTTCGAGCACGACCCGGGCGGAGCGGCCGTCGAAGACGAGCAGCGCCAGCTCGTTGCCGAAGTGCGGACCCGTCGGATGGTGCCAGTAGATCGGCAGGGGCGGAACACCGGCGAAACGGCCGAGGGCGTGGGTGAGGCGCTCCGCCGTGTTGCTCCAGCCCACGCGGAAGACGATGCGCATGACGCGCGGAATCGTGTTGTGGATCGGCGAGCAGGTGATCTGGTACACGCGCGACGCGAGCGGCTGCGGGTAGTCGGCCTCGGATACGTACGTGTGGTGCACGTCCCCCGAGACGACACAGATCGTGGCGGGCGCAGCCCAGCCGTGCTCGCCGCGACCGACTCGCGCGAAGAGCCCCGCCAGCCGGTCGAACGACCCCCGAAAGGCCGCCCAGTGCTCGAGATCGACGGCCCGTCGCAGTGACTCCCCGAACCTGGCGAAGCGGCGGCCGCGAGTTCCGGCGCAGAGCGCCTCGTCCCACGATTCCACGTCGTGGAGGGCGCGCGGCAGGAGCCAGGGCAGCGAGGTCCCCACGACGAGGTGGTCATACGGGCCGTCGTCCGCCTGCGCTTCGATCCAGGCGAACTCCGCCTCGCCGACCATGGATCGCCGGCCGTCGGCCAGGATCCGGCCGCAACGCGAATCGATGACCAGCAGGCGCACGGGCCCGAGGTCCCGCCGGTAGGACCACATGGCGCCCTTGGCGCCGTCGGCCTCGCGGTCGGCCGCCTCGGCGAACGCCCGCAGGGCCGCCTCGCCGTCAGGGAGAGCGTGGACCGCGGCGTATACCTCGTTCGCGGCGAGGCCGGCGGGCGACAGGTTGCCCAGGTGCTGGTAGATCCAGTACGACATGAGCGCGCCGGTGATCCGCTCCTCCCACCATGGGGTCGCCTGCATCTCCTGGCGCCACGCATGCGACGTGTTCCAGTCATCCCGGACGTCGTGATCGTCGAAGATCATGCACGTAGGGAGCGTCGAGAGCAGCCAGCGGATATTCGGATCGCCCCAGGATTCGTAGTACAGCCGGGTGTACTCCTCGAAGTCGGCGACCTCGAGGTGGGGCGCGCGACGAACGTCCCGGCGGCGTCGAATGAAGCGCTGGACTGTCGCGGACGTGTCGTCCGCATAGACCTGGTCGCCGACCATCAGAAGCGCGTCGGGCCACTCCTCGTGGGCCTGACTGGCCATGCGTACCGCGTAGGCATCCAGCACGTCGGGATCCATGCCCGAACCTTCGCGCTGCCCGCCGGGGGACGGCTCGCGGCAGGAGCCGAAGAGGAGCCGGACCGGCCGGCCGGGCGAGAAGGTCCTGATCCTGCTCGGCGGATAGGGCGCTCCCGGCGGAGGCCAGACCAGGTCCCCATCGAGCAGAACCTCGTATGGAGTCGACGACCCGGCGGTAAGCCCGGTCACGACGACGACGGCGTAGTGATGTCGCGCAACCGTGAAGGTGTGCCCACTGCCGCTCGTCGTTCCGGCGCGGACCTCGACCATGCCTGGGGCAGCGGTCTCGACCCACACCGTCGCGTCGTGCTCGCTCACGTAGCGCAGGAGCGGCCCCAGGAGAAGGGTTGGCATGGACCCCTTTGTACCATTCTCGCGGGGGGATGCGTACAACGGAGGCACGCATGAAGCCGAACGACGGCGCGGTATCGGAGGCGCGGCTACCGACAGGCGCGGCAAGCCGCGGCCCACTCCGGTCGGCCGTACGGACGCCAGTCCGCACCGCCTCGGTCACGGTCGCGGCTGGATTCATCGCCCTCCTTGCGTGTCTCGTGGTGCTGGGCCTGCTGGCCGAGTCGATCCGCGACAGGGAAGTGATCGTTCTCGACACCATCGCCACGCCGTTTCTCCACGGGCTCGCATCGACGGGCCTGGATAGCGTCATGCAGGCCGCCACGTTCATGGTCTCGAACCTCGCAATCCCGCCATTGTTCGCCATCGCGATCAGCTGGCTGATCCTGGCCCACCGGCCGCGTGAGGCGTTGTTCCTGGCCATCGCGTGCGGCGGGAGACTGGTGCTCAACGAGCTGATGAAGCTCTTCTTCGCGCGACCGCGGCAGCAGCTGCCCTGGGCGCAGGTTCTGCCCGACTACAGCTTCCCGAGCGGCCACACGATGAACGGGATCATCTTCTACGTGGCCCTCGCGCTCATCGCCTGGTCGGTGTTCGGTCGCAGGCTGGGCATCGCGGCCGTCGTCATGGCGGTGGTCGTGGCGCTCGCGGTGGGCGTCAGCCGGATCTACCTCGGATACCAC
>JADGQK010000006.1 GCA_017881915.1 Chloroflexota bacterium
GCATCTCGCCAGCCTGGCATTAAGAGGAGAGCACGCCATGCAGGTTCCACGTCGTCAATTTCTGCAGCTGTCAGCCGGCGCTGCCGCGCTCGCCGTGTCGCGCTTCGCTTGGGCGCAAGCCTATCCATCGCGACCGGTGCACCTGATCGTGCCATTTCCGCCTGGCGGCGGCGCGGAGATCAGTGCTCGCCTGATCGGTCGATGGCTATCTGAGCGACTGGGCCAGCCAGGCAGTACGCCTGGTCCGGCTGGACGACGAAGGCGGCGGGATCGACCGGGCCGACGAGGGCGGCGGATTCTCGATCATCTCGAGTGGCTCCCTGATGGCACTGGCCGGCGCCGCGGGGCTGGATCAGCCGCTCGATCCACGGCGGTTCCGAATGTCAGCCGTCGTGAGCGGGATCGAGCCGTACGCCGAAGATGCCTGGCTCGGGCGGCGGGTCCAGCTCGGCGAGGTGGTCGTCGAGGTCCGCGGCAACGTCGGGCGGTGCGCCGTCACGACCCACGACCCGACCACGGGGCGGCGCAGCCTGGATACGCTGAAGCTCCTGGCCGAGACCCGTGGGGGCCTCGAGTCGACGGAAGCCTTGCCGTTCGGCGTGTTTGCCGATGTCCTCGTCCCGGGCACGATCCGCCTGGGCGATGAGGTGACCGTCCAGGACGACGGATCCTAGTGCGGGTGGCCGTGCTCGGCGGGGACGGCCGGCTGCTCGACTGACCGGCCGTTTGAACCTCGCTCGAGGGGGAGGCCGTGCGCGCTCCAGGCATCCATGCCGCCGGCGACCCAGCTCACCCGGCCGAAACCGGCCGCGTCGAGGATCGAGGCGGCGACGCTGGCCCGGTAGCCGGCGGCGCAGATCGTGGCAATCGAGCGGTCGCGAGGCAGATCCTCGAGACGCCCCAGCAGGTCGCCCGCGCCAACGTGCCAGGCGCCCGCCACATGGCCCGATTCGTACTCGCTGGCCTGGCGCACGTCGACGACGAGGGGTGCCTCCACGCCACCGCGCTCGACCGCCTGGGCCAGCTCGTTGACCGTCAGCCGGCCGTTCGATTCGGTCGGCAGGCCGGCGCCGACCCAGGCGCCCAGGCCGCCCTCGAGGTAGCCCACGACCGACTCCTGGCCGATCCGCAGCGACTGCCGGATCGCGTCATCCCAGTCCCCGATCTCGGCCAGCACGAAGACGACCGGCCGATCGAGGTCCACCACCCAGCCGAGCCACGTGCCGAACGATGAGCCGGCCGGGATCGACAACGAGCCGGGGATGTGAGCCTGGGCAAACGCCCCGGGCTCACGCAGGTCCACGACCACGGCGCCCTGGCCTGCCCGGCCGCGCAGCTCGCCGAGCGAGACCGGCGTCGATGCCGGAATCCCACCCAGGATGCGCGGGCCGGCCTGGTTGATCGTGCGCATCCGGGCGAAGTAGCGGGGTACGGCCGGCTGGCCGGCCAGGAGCAGCCGGGCGAACGTGTCGACATCGGCCGGCCGAAGGAGCGGGTTGTAGCGGCGCTCGAAGCCGATCGTCGAGCTCGGCGTCGAACCGATCCCGGTCGAGCACAGCGAGCCGGCGCCATGGGTCGGGAAGATGCCCACGAAGTCCTCGTTGGGCAGGATCGCGTCGTGGAGCGAGTGGAACATCGCCTCGGCATACGGGCGAGCGTTCGCCGCGCCGAGCAGGTCCGTCCGGCCGACCGCGCCGACGAGGAGCGAGCCGCCGGTGAACATCAGCACCGGCTCCTCGGCCCGGCTCGTGTCGGCGACCGTGTAGGCGACGTGCTCGGGGGTGTGCCCGGGCGTGTCGAGGACCCGGAATCTGAGCCCGCCCACCGAGCTGAAGTCGCCGTCGCGAACGGGGTGGTGCGCGTAGGCAAGCTCCGCTCCGGCCCCGATGACCACCTCCGCGCCCGTGGCGGCGGCCAGTTCCCGGGCACCCGAGACGTAATCGTTGTGGAGGTGCGTCTCGATCGCATGGCTGATCCGCAGGCCGCGCTCGCGGGCAGCATCGACGTAGATGTCGACGTCGCGGCGCGCGTCGATCACGGCGGCCAGCCCGGCCTCCTCGTCGCCGATCAGGGTCGAGAGGTGGCCAAGCCCTTCGATCTGGAACTGCCGAATGAACATCTTCCGCACCGTAGCACGAGGAGGACCTCCGGCAGGGGGTGAATACCCGCGGGTGGCCGCCAGGCCCAGCGAGCTACATCATCACCAGGCCGCCGTCGACGGCCAGCACCTGGCCGGTGATGTAGGCCGCCTCGTCCGACGCGAGGAAGGCCACGGCATTGGCAACCTCGTCGGCCGTGCCGAAGCGGCCGAGCGGCGTCGCGGCGGTGATCTGGGCGAGCAGCGCCTCAGGCAAATCCTGGGTCAGCTCGGTCAGGACGAAGCCCGGCGCCACCGCATTAGCCGTGATCCCGCGGCTGGCCAGCTCGCGCGCCGTGGCCTTGGTCAGGCCGATCAACCCCGCCTTGGCCGCCGAGTAGTTCGCCTGGCCGGTCTGGCCGGCCTGGCCGGAGACGCTCGTGATGTTGATGATCCGGCCACGCCTGGCCTTGAGCATCGACCGGGTGACCGCCTTCGTCGCGTAGAACGCCCCGAACAGGTTCGTCTCGAGGACCTCGCGCCACGCGTCGACGCTCATCCGCATGATCAGGTCGTCCCTGGTGATCCCGGCGTTGTTGACCAGGATGTCGACCTTGCCGTATGCCTCGAGCGCGGCCTTGACCAGGCTCTCGGCCGCCGCCGGATCGGCGACGTCGCCCTGGTGGGCGATCGCCCGGCGACCGATGGCCTCGACCGCGGCCACCGTGTCGGCCGCCGCCAGGGCGTTGCCGCGGAAGCTGAAGGCGATATCGGCACCCTGCCCGGCGAGCCGGAGGACGATCGCCCGCCCGATCCCGCGTGAGCCCCCGGTGACCACGGCGCAGCGGCCGGACAGATCGATCATGGCTGATCTCCTCGAGGAGCTGCCGGGTCGCCGCTCAGCGCGGCGTCGGGTGGGCCGCCGGTTCGGGTTCGCCGGGGACGACGTCGGACAGGTCGAGCGGGACGGGACCGGGTCGGGCAAGGATCTCGGCAAGGGCGTCAGGGATCGGGTCGACCGAGTCCCAATCGACCGGCGGGCGGACCCGGATCGAGTCCGGCGACACGGCTTCGCCGAGGGTGCCGCGGGCAGGATCTGCGGTCCACTCGATCGCCACCGCGCCGGAGGTGAAGCCCGCCCCGAAGGCAACGATGACGATCCGCCCGCCCTTCCTGATCCGGCCGCTGTTGGCCGCCTCGGCCAGGGCAATCGGGATCGAGGCGGCAGAGGTGTTGCCGTAGCGGTCAACGTTCACGAACATCCGGTCCATCGACAGGTCGAGGCCCCTGGCCACCGCCTCGATGATCCGCACGTTGGCCTGGTGGGGAATGATCAGGTCGATGTCGGCCAGTTGCAGGCCGGCGTGGTCGATCGCGGCCAGCGCCGTGCTGACCAGGGTCCGCGTCGCGAAACGGTATGTTTCGCGACCCTCCATCCGGATGTAGTGCTCGCCCCGGGCGATCGTTTCGGCCGACGGCGGGCTCTTCGAACCGCCTGACGGCAGCCAGATCATGTAGGCGCCCTGGGGTTCGGTGGTCAACTCGATTCCGAGGCCGCCGCCGGGCTCGTTGGACGCCGACAGGACCACCGCCCCGGCGCCGTCGCCGAACAGGATGCAGGTGTTGCGGTCCGTGTAGTCGAGGAAGCGCGTGAGCAGCTCCGCGCCGATCACGAGGACGTGACGGGCCATCCCGCTCGTGATGTAGGCCTGCGCCGTCGCATAGCCGTAGACGAAGCCCGAGCAGGCGGCCGCGATGTCCATCGCCACGGCGCGGGTGTTGCCGATCGCCTCCTTGACGAGCGCGGCGGTGGCCGGCATCCAGTAGTCGGGTGTGAGCGTGGCGAGCAGGATCAGGTCGATCTCATCCGCGCCGATCCCGGCCACCGCGATGGCCCGTTTCGCGGCCACGGCCGCCATCGAGGCCGTGGTCTCGTGGGCCGCGGCGACCCGCCGCTCACGAATACCCGTCCGGCTCACGATCCACTCGTCGGACGTGTCGACCATCCGCTCGAGATCGGCGTTGGTCAGGACGCCGGCCGGGGCATACCGGCCCCAGCCGGTCAGGTGGGCGAAGCGGGGGCGCGAGTCCACGGTCACAGGGGCTCCACCTCGACGAGTGGCTGGCGAGCCTTGACCAGCTGGCCGCTCTCCGCGACCACCTTGACGACCCGTCCGGCCAGGTCCGACTTGATCTCATTGAACAGCTTCATCGCCTCGATCAGGCCGATCACCTGCCCGATCGCAACCTCGCCCCCGGCCTGGACGTAGGCTGCCGAGCCGGGAGCGGGCGAGGCATAGAAGATCCCGGTGAGCGGCGCCTTGACCGACGGGCGGGCGACGTTGGCACCTGTTCCAGCCGAGCCCCTGGCTCCGTCGGCCACGGGAGGCGCCACCTCGGCCGAGCCGGGATCGCCGGCCGAGGCGGAGAGCCGCAACGCGGCCGGCTTGCGCAGGACCAGGCCGGTCCCGCCAGCCTCCACTTCGAGCTCGGTCAGCTCGCTTCGTTCGAGCAGCGCAGCGAGCCGATCGACCAGGCCCAACAGCGATCGATCGGCGCCGGCCAGCTCGGTGGCCGCCGGTGTCGCCGACCCGGCTGGGGTCGCTGCGGGTCCGGCAGCGACTGCCGTGTCCGGGGCGCGGTCGTCGGTCATCCCGCGTACCGGGTGAAGATCAGGGCCGTGTTCTGGCCACCGAATCCGAACGAGTTGCTGAGGGCCGTCCTGATCTCACGATGGCCCGCCACGAGGGGCGTCAGGTCGAGCCCTTCGGCCAGTGGGTCGGGGTCGGTCAGGTTGACCGTCGGTGGCACGATCCCGGTCCGGATCGACTGGATCGTGACCACGGCCTCGATCGCTCCGGCGGCGCCCAGGGTGTGGCCGAGCATCGACTTGTTGGCGGTCACCGCCACCTCCGGCGCCCGGTCGCCGAAGATCGTCCGGATGGCCATCAGCTCGGCCTTGTCGCCCTCCGGCGTCGAGGTTGCGTGGGCATTGAGGTGATCGATCGCGGCCGCCGTGAGGCCCGCCTTCTCGAGCGCTCGGCGAGCGGCGCGGACGGCGCCGCTGCCACCGGCGGCCGGCAGGGTCATGTGGGAGGCGTCTGCGGTCGCGCCGTAGCCGACCAGCTCGGCCAGTGGTTCGGCACCACGAGCCTGGGCGTGCTCGAGCTCTTCGAGGACGAGGATCCCGCAGCCCTCGCCGATCACGAAGCCATCACGCCCGGCGTCGAACGGGCGCGAGGCCCCGGCCGGGTCGTCATTCCGGGTGGACAGGGCGCGCATCGCGCAGAAGCCGGCGACGAGCGCCTCCTGGACCCCGGCCTCGGCACCGCCGGCGACCATCACGTCAGCGTCACCACGCCGGATGATCTCCCACGACTCACCGATCGCGTGACCGCCGGTGGCGCAGGCCGACACGATCGCGAAGTTCGGCCCAAGGGCTCCGAACGTGATCGACAGCTGACCGGCTCCGACGTTCGGGATCGCCATCGGCACGAAGAATGGGCTGACCCGGTCGGGACCGCGGGTGGCGTTGATCGTGATCTGTTCGCACAGCGTGTTCACGCCGCCGAGCCCGGTCCCAAGGATGATCCCGGTCGCCTCAGCGAGGCTGCCTTCGAGGCGGCCCGGCAGCCCGGCCGAATCGAGAGCCTCGCGGGCCGCGACCAGGCCGAACTGGGTGTAGCGGTCCGCGCGGCGGATCTCCTTGCGGTCAAGGACATGGCTGGGGTCGAAGTCCAGCACCGAGGCGGCGATCTTCGAATCGGTCCGCTCAGGGTCGAACGAATCGATCCGGCGGACGCCTGAGCGGCCGGCCACGAGACCGGTCCAGGTGGCCTCGACGCCGATCCCCACGGCCGACACGACGCCCATCCCGGTGACGACGACGCGGCGCTCGGACCGGCTCACCGGACGAGCTTCCCGGTGCGCACCGTGGCCGCCCGATAGACGTCACCGGGCAGGCCTCGAACCGACAGCGCGTTGCTCACTGCCAGGGCGTCGAACTCGGCCCGTCGGATCTCGCCGCCGACCTGCCCGGCATCGACATCGACCAGGGCCCATGACGCCGTCGGCTCGCCGTCGAAGACGTAGCCGGCGCTGCCGGCATTGACGATCAGCTTCCAGCCCAGGTCGCGGACCTCGGGCAGGTGGGTATGGCCGCAGCAGATGACCCGGGCATCGGTCCGCGCTGCCCGCTCGATCGTCACGTTCGGGTCGAGGGCACCGTCGAAGCCCTCGGTCTGCGAGCCGGGCGAGGCGTGGGTCGCCAGGAGGAGCATCTCCCCGACCCGCAGCCGGCGTTCGGACGGCAGGCGGCGGAGCCAATCGATCCGCTCCTGGCCAAGCTCGTCATGGGCCCACTCGGCCGCGGATCGGATCGACTCGGGAACGCCATCCATCAGCGACGGGAAGGCCGCCGCGTAGTCGAAGTCGGCCACGGCGATGTCGGTATTGCCGGCCACGACGAGCGCGCCCTCGGATTCGAGCTCGCGGATCGCGTCAACGACACCGACCGGGTCGGGGCCGTTGAGGACGAGGTCGCCGCAGATCATCACGCCGTCGGGCTGTTCCTTCTTCAGCGCAGCCCGGACCGCCTCGAGCGCGAGAAGGTTGCCGTGGACGTCGCTGAGGACCGCGATCCGGGCCATCAGCGCAGCACCGAGGCATCCGGGATGATGAAGCTGAGCGTGGCCTGGCAGGCGACCTCACCGTCCACGGTGGCCGTCCCCAGGCCGCGGCCGAAGCGTCGTCCGAGCTTGTCCATCGTGACCTCGAGTCGGAGGATGTCGCCCGGGCTGACGACGCGCTTGAAGCGGCAGTCGTCGATCCCGCCGAACAGGCCGATCCGGTCACCGAACCCGGGTTGCTTGGCCACGAAGACGGCCATCGTCTGGGCCAGCGCCTCCACCTGAAGCACGCCGGGCATCACCGGCAGCCCGGGAAAGTGGCCCTGGAAGAACCACTCCGTGGCCGTCACCGCCTTGATTCCGACGATCCGGCGGGCCGCCTCGTCGTACTCGACGATCCGGTCGACAAGCAGGAACGGCCAACGATGCGGAATCAGTCCCTCGATCTCACGGATCGTATGGACGATGGCAGGCGAGGTTTCGGTCACGGGCGGCTCCATGGGACTGGCTTGGGGAAGTGTGCCGGGCACGCGTCGCCTCGTGCGGGGGATTCAGTGCAGGTCTGCAACGCGGCTCATCGTGCAGCTGCAGCCAGGAAGGCGGCCGAACCGACCCGGTCCACGAAGTTCGTGGTCATCTGCCCGGCCAGGAAGATCTCATTGCGGAGGAGGGCCTGGTGGATCGCGATATTCGTGACGACGCCGTCGACCACCAGCTCGTCGAGGGCAACCAACGAACGGGCAATCGCAGTCGGACGGTCCGGTCCCCACACGATCACCTTGCCCAGGAGCGAGTCGTAGAACGATGGCACTTCGTAGCCGGTGAACAGATGGCTGTCAACCCGGACGCCCGGGCCGCCGGGGGCCACATAGCGCTCGACAACGCCAGTGCTCGGCCGGAAGTCGTGCCGGCTGTCCTCGGCATTGATCCGGAATTCCAGGGCATGGCCGCGCACGCTCACGTCAGCCTGGCTGAAGCCGAGGGGCTCCCCCGCTGCGATCCGGATCTGGGTCACGACGAGGTCGATCCCGGTCAGCATCTCGGTCACCGGGTGCTCGACCTGGATGCGGCAGTTGATCTCGATGAAATAGGCGTTGCCGACGGGATCGACGAGAAACTCGAGGGTACCCACGTTCTCGTAGCCGGCCGCGACGACGGCCTTGAGGGCCCGCTCTGCGAGCTCCTTCCGGGCGGCGTCGCCGAGAGCCGGCGTGGGGGCCTCCTCGAGAAACTTCTGGTGACGACGCTGGACGGAGCAGTCGCGCTCGCCCAGATGGACCCCGTGGCCGAACCGGTCGACCGCCACCTGGACCTCTACGTGGCGGTTGTCGTCGAGCCATTTCTCCAGGTACAGCGAGTCGTCGCCAAACGCCGCGCGGGCTTCCGAGCGGCAGATCTTGAGGGCGGCCTCGAGCTCGCGCGGCGTGCGCACCATGCGCATGCCCTTGCCACCACCACCGGCCGACGGCTTGATCAGGACCGGATAACCGATCCGTTGCGCCTCTTCCAGCCCATGGAGGTCGTCGCGGAGCATCCCGTTCGAACCGGGGATCGTGGCCAGGCCGTGGGCGCCGAGCAGCCGGCGGGTCGCCTCCTTGCTGGCGAAGCGCTCGAGGACCTGGGGCGGTGGTCCAATGAACGTGAGGCGATGGGCGCGGACCACCTCGGCAAACCCTTCGTCCTCGGACAGGAAGCCGTAGCCGGGATGGATCGCGTCGCAGCCGGAGACGATCGCGGCGCTGATCACCGCCGGCGCCAGCAGATAGCTCCGCTTGGCATCGGCCGGGCCGATGCAAATCGCCTCGTCCGCCTGCTGCACCGCGAGGCTCTCGCGGTCGGCTTCGCTGTAGGCCACGACCGCCTCCACGCCAAGGGTCCGGCAGGCGCGCAGGATCCGGACGGCGATCTCGCCCCGGTTGGCGATCAGGATCTTCGAGAACATCAGGCGTCCCGCCCGGTTCGCTCGACCGGTGTCGAGATCAGCTCGATCCAGACGAGCTGCTGGCCGTACTCGACCGCGTCGCCGCTCTCGACGAGCCCGGCGCCGACGATCCCGTTCACCGGCGCAACGACCTCCTGGGTGATGCCCAGCACATCGACGCTGCCGATCCGGTCACCGGTTCGCACCCGCGACCCCGAGCTGATTTCGGGCCGCGGATGGAAGATCCCGACGGCCGGCGAGGTGGCTGCCAGGCGGTATGGACCGTGGGCCACATCGGCACCTGCCGAATGAGCGTGGTCGCCATGGCCGGCCTGGCCGGGTGCGGGTTTCGCGCCGCGCCCGGAGGGAGCCCTGGGGCCCGCCGTCGAAGCATCGGCCGACCGGCGGAGGCGAACCTTCCAGTCGCCCTCGCGTACCTCCAGCTCGGCCAGCCCGGTCGCGCCGAGCTTGGCAATCAGCGCAGGCAGGAGCTCGTCGGCAAGCCCCTCGATCTGGGCGTGGTCGGTGAGGCGGGCGACCTCATCGCGGTTGGGCACGGATCAGACCTCCTCGCGAGCCGGCGGCTCGTCGTATGATCGCGCTGGATTGGGACCCGTCCCGGTGGCCGCTCGGGTCGCGCCTCCGAGCAGGTTTCGAAGGCGATCGGTGAAGCCCGGCCGTTCGGGGATCGCGGCTGGCTCGACGTCGATGGTGGTGAACGCGCCCAGGGCACGATAGCGCCGATAGCGCGCCTCGACCAGCTCATCGAGCGGCCGGCGCTCAAGCGCGTCAAGGTGGCGCAGGACCGCGGCCTTGACCATGGCCGCCGTCGCCGGATGATCCGTGTGGGCGCCGTTGTGCGGTTCCGGAATCACCTCGTCCACGACACCCAGCTGGAGCTGGTCCGCCGCCGTCATGCGCATCGCCAGGGCGGCCGCGGGCGCCTGGTCGGGCGTCCGCCACAGGATCGAGGCACAGCCCTCCGGGCTGATCACCGAGTAGACCGCATTCTCCAGGGCGAGCACGACATCGCCGACGGCGATCGCCAAGGCGCCACCCGAGCCACCTTCGCCGGTGATCACGGTCACGATCGGGGTGCGCAGCCGGGTCATCAGCGCAATCGAGCGGGCAATCGCCTCGGCGATGCCGCGCTCCTCCGAATCGGCCCCGGGATGGGCGCCGGGCACGTCGACGAACGTCACGATCGGCAATCCCAGCCGCTCGCCCAGCTCCATCACCCGCATGGCCTTGCGATAGCCCTCGGGGTGGGGCATCCCGAAGTTGCGCCGAATGTTCTCGTCCGTCTCGGCGCCCTTCTGCTGGCCGACGACCACGACCCGTCGGCCGTCGATCCGGGCCAGTCCGGCGACGATCGCCGGGTCATCGCCGAAGAAGCGGTCGCCGTGCAGCTCGACGAAGTCGGCGGCGATCAGGGCCAGCAACTCCAGCGTGCGCGGGCGGTGGAGATTGCGAGCGAGCTGGACCCGCGCCCAGACGGCGGCCGTCGGGTCGGCTGGGGACTCCGGCTCGCGCGGAAGATCGGTCGCCGAACTCCCCCTGCGTCCGGTCCGGCCGATCAGGCGGTCAACCACGGTCCGCCTCGCCTGACTCGGGGATCACCCGTTCGGCCAGGGCGCTCAGGAACGACAGCGGCCGGAACGCCGGGATGTTGCCATTGTCCGCGGACGCATCGGGCACCTCGGGAGCCATCAGGGCGACCAGCCGGATCAGCTCGTCGCGCAGGTCGGAGCGATGGACGACCCGGTCGACGAAGCCGTGGTTGAACAGGAACTCGGAGCGCTGGAAGCCCTCGGGCAGCTCGCCCTGGATCGTGCCGGCACTGACCCGTGCCCCGGCGAAGCCGATCAGCGCATTCGGCTCGGCCAGGTTGACGTCGCCGAGCGCGGCAAATGAGGCGAAGACGCCGCCCGTCGTGGGGTCGCTCATCACCGAGATCAGGGGCACGCCGGCGAGGCGCAGCCGTTCGGTCGCGGCGACCGTCTTGACCAGCTGCATGAGCGAAAGCGTGCCTTCCTGCATCCGGGCTCCACCAGAGGCCGACACGATGACGAGTGGGACGCGCCGATCAAGTGCCGCTTCGGCCGAGCGGGCGACCTTCTCGCCGACGACGCTGCCCATCGAGCCGCCCATGAACGAGAAGTCCATGACGCAGATGACGACCTGCCGGCCACCGATCGAGCCGAGGCCCCAAACCGCCGCGTCGCGCAATCCGGTCGTCGCCTGGGCGGCCGCGACCCGATCGGGATACGCCTTGAGGTCGACGAAGCCGAGCGGATCGAGCGACTGGAGGCCCGGGTCCTGCTCCACGAAGCTGTCCGGGTCGAGCAGCAGGTTGAGCCGGACCGGGGCAGACAACCGGAAGTGGTGGCCGCAATTCGAGCACACCCGGAGGGCCTTCTCGAGCTGCTTGTTGAAGAGCATCTCCTGGCACGCCGGGCACTGGGTCCACAGGTCGGATGGGTAGGTGTCTCGACGTTGGCGAAACGAAGGGAGCTTGATCGGCATCAGGCAAGACCACCCTGGTGGCCGGCCCGTCCATGGGCGGCCCGGATCGCCCGGACCATGGGATGGACCGGCCGGCTCAGGCGCCAGGCGACGAGCGCCGCACCGGCCAGTGAGATCGCGGCTGAGGTCAGGGCCCCGCCGATCAGCAGTGGCCGGGCGCGGATCCCGAAGGGATCGTCGTCGTCGATGAGGCGGACGGGATCGAGCAGATCGACCGGGTCGAACGCACCAGTGCGAGTCGCGACCGGCGGTTGGGGAATCCTCAACCCAGCCCCGGCAGCGGCCGGCAGCCGCAGGGCATCGCCGGCATCGGCCAGTCGGCGGGCGAGACGCTCCTCGAAGCGGAACGACGGGTGGACCCGAACGAGATGGGACGATAGCCGCTCCGCGGTCGCGCGAAGCTCGGCGTCGAGTCGCGGATCGTGCAGCACGGCCACGGCGCCCCGTTCGCGGGCAACGAGGATCGATTCGAGATAGCGATCGACCCGGAGTGCCTCGACCTCGGGCTCGCCGCGATCGGCCTCGAGGGTCACCAGCGTCGGCCGCCGAGGTCCCGGGCGACAGCGCGCAAGCCGCGGTGGATCAGGACCCGCACGGCGCCCTCCGAGCGGCCCAGGACGCCGGCGATCTCGGCCGTGGACATCTCCTCGACGAAGCGCAGGACGAGGGCCCGCCGTCGCTCGGGCGGCAGCCTCCCGACGGCGGCCCAGGCCGCGCCGGCCTCCTGGCGGCGGCTGACGTCGCCCTCCAGGTCGAGCGGATCGGCCACGATCGCAGCGTAGTCGAGCGGTGCGACAGGGTGGCGCCGCCGGCCGCGCTGGATATTGGCCACGACGTTGCGGGCGATCCGGAAGAGCCAGACCCGGAACGTCGAGGCGCCTTCGCCATCGACCGGCCGGGCCCGCTCCTCGAAGCGCGACAGGGCGCCGAGGGCGAGCAGGAACGTCCGCTCAGCGGCATCCTCGGCGTCGTGATGGCTGCCGAGCTCGTAGTAGGCGTAGCTGTACACCTGGGCCAGGTACTTCCGATAGAGGGCGTCGAACGCCGCCGGGTCGCGCAGGGCGGCCTCGACGAGGGCTCGATCGCGATCGAGATGGACGAGGCGGTGTTCCTCCTCCGCCTTCACTCTCCTGAACACCGGACGGGCCACTGCGTTACACCCCGGCCGCGGGCACGTGCGGGCTCGCCGCCAGCCTGACGTGGCGGATCTCGCCGGTCAGGATCGTCCGTTCGCCGCCAGGCGCGGCACGATCCTCGATCACGAGGCCGCCCGATCCTGCATCGACCCCGAGGGCGCGCGTGTCAAGCGACGTGCCGTCGGGCAGCTCGACCCGGATCGGCCGGCCGCTGGTGAGCTGGCGGCCGACCCAGTCGGCGATGTCGAAGTGGCCGCCGCGCAGGGCGATCGTACGTGCCTCAACCCGGTCGATGAACGCGGCGAACAGCGCCGGGAGGTCGATCGGCCGGCCGTTCGAGGCTACCTGCAGGCTGGTCATCGAGCCGGCCAGCTCGGCCGGGAAGTCGACTGCCGCCCAGTCGCCGTTCAGGCCGAGGCCGATGATCACCCGCGGGTCCGCCGTTCCAAGCCCGATCGTCTCGCCCAGGACACCGCCCAGCTTACGCACGTCCGACGGCTCGTCGAGGAGCCGGCCGGCGGCGGCGCCCGTGGCGTTGGCCAGGCGGACGCCGGTCGGGCCGGTCGTTTCGATCACGAGGTCGTTCGGCCACTTCAGCCGGATCGCCCGATCCGGCAGGCCGGCGACCTCCTCCGCGGCGTCGGCCATCGCCAGCGAGACGATCGCGGCCAGGCGCCAGGCCTTGTCGGGCTCGAGCCAGGTCGGCCGAAACCCGATCGAGCAGAGCAACCCTGCGCCGCGCGGCGCCAGCCAGGTCCGCCCGTTGCGGCCGCGGCCGGCGGTCTGCTCATCCGCGACGGCCAGGCAGACCTCGGGCGTGCCCTCGGCCAGCCAGGCTCGGACGACGTCATTCGTCGAAGCTACGCTCGGGAAGCGCTGCTGGCGGCTGGTGAACGGAACGTCCCCGGCCGGCCTGGCAGCCGTCGTCGGCTGCGTCTCGACGTTGCTCAAGCCGCGCCGGACGTCGGCGCGCCGCCGGCCGGCTGGGCGGCGGCATCCGCCTCGATCACTTCCGGTCGCTCCAGGGCGAAGGCGGCGTGAAGCGCCCGGACGGCGGTCTCGACCTGGTCCTCGGCGATGATGCAGGTGATGCGCACCTCGCTCGTCGAGATCATCTCGATGTTGACCTGGGCGTCGGCCAGCGCCCCGAACATCCGGGCGGCGTAGCCGGGCGCGTTGTGGATGCCGGCGCCGACGATCGACACCTTGGCCACGGCCGAGTCGGCAGTCATCTCGCGGAAGCCCACCTCGCGGATGATTGGCTCCAGGATCCGCTTTGCCCGGGCCAGCTCGAACGAGGCGATCGTGAAGCTCATGTCGGTCGAGCCGCCGTGGCCGACGTTCTGGACGATCATGTCGACGTTGATTCCGGCGTCGGCCAGCGGCGCGAAGATCTGGTGGGCGACACCGGGCCGGTCCGGAACGGCGACCAGGGTGATCTTGGCCACGTTCCGGTCGTGGGCCAGGCCGCGAACCTTGTTGCGCTGCTCCACGAACGGATCCTCCTTGATCAGGGTCCCCGGGGCATCCTCGAACGAGCTGAGGACCTCGATGACGACCTCATTGACCCAACCCAGCTCCACGGCTCGAACCTGCATCACCTGGGCGCCCTGGTGAGCGAGCTCGAGCATTTCCTCGTAGCCGATCAGGGGCAGCTGCCGGGCATCGGGCACGATCCGGGGGTCGGCGGTGTAGATCCCGCGGACATCGGTGAACACCTGGCAGCGGTTCGCCCCGAGCCGCGCCGCCAGGGCGACGGCGGTCGTATCCGAGCCGCCCCGGCCGAGCGTCGTCGTCTCGGCTCGCTCGGGGTCGGTCTGGCTGACGCCCTGGAAGCCCGCTACGATCACCACCCGCCCATTAGCCAGCTCCTGGTGGACCCGGCGGGGGTCGACGTTGGCGATCCGGGCGCGACCATGGCGGCCATCGGTGGTGATCCCGGCCTGGGCCCCGGTCAGGCTGATCGCGGGGACGCCGAGTGCCTGGAGCGCCATCGAGACGAGGGTCGCGCTCTGGTGCTCGCCGGTCGCCAGGAGCATGTCGAGCTCGCGCGAATCGGGCTCATCGGTAATTGCGGCGGCGAGCGCCAGCAACTCATCGGTGGTGTCGCCCATCGCCGAGACGACCACGACGAGGTCGGACCCGGCCGCTCGCTCGCGGGCGATCCGCCGGGCGACGCGCCGAATCCGGTCAGCGTCGCCGACCGACGACCCGCCGAACTTCTGGACGACGAGAGGGCGTGCAGCAGCCGGGGCGGACGGCTCGGACGTGGGCTCGGAGCTGGGTGCGAACATCCGGCCGATTCTAGCAGCGAGATCGGGAGCGTCCCCGACGACGCGCCGCGCTACCCTTCGGAAGCCCAGACATGGAGGCCCGTTCATGTGTTTCGATCTCGACAGCCAGCCGCCGATCGCGCCGATCGCCGGGGGCGCGCTCGACCACGCGGACCTGACCCTGCGAGCCGCCGACGGCAACGAGTTCGCCGCGTTTCGGACGCGAGCCAGCCAGCCGACCGGGGCCGGCGTGGTGATCCTGCCCGACGTGCGCGGCCTCTATGCGTTCTACGAGGAGCTCGCCTTGCGCTTCGCCGAGGCGGGCATCGACGCCCTGGCGATCGACTACTTCGGGCGGACCGCCGGGGTCGCGAAGCGTAATGCGGACTTCAGCTATATGGAGCACGTCCAGCAGACCAAGCTGCCCGAGCTGCGGGCCGACGTGACCGCCGCGGCCGAAGAGCTGCGCAGCGATGGCCGGGTCAAGGCGACGTTCACGATCGGCTTCTGCTTCGGCGGACGGCTGTCGTACAGCAGCGCGACCTTCGGGCTCGACCTGGCCGGATCGATCGCCTTCTACGGCATGCCCGTCGGCGACCGGCCCGGCTACCCGGCCCCGGCGACCGTCGCCCCGGCAATGGCCAACCCGATCCTGGGGCTGTTTGGCGCTGCCGACCAGGCGATCTCACCGGAGGCGATCGCCGAGTTCGAAGCGGCCCTCCACGCTGCCGGCGTCCAGCACGACCTGGTCTCCTACCCCGGCGCCCCGCACAGTTTCTTCGACCGCAAGGCCGCCGACTTCGCCGACGCGGCCGCCGATTCGTGGACCCGCAGCCTGGCCTTCATCGCGGCCCATACCCCACCTGGCTGAGCAGGCTGACACCTCCATGACCGTGGCTGGCGCGGGCGGCGGCTGGTCGTCGCGGCCGTACGAGACACCGGCCGATCTGCGCCTGATGCAGGCGCTGTGCTCGACCTGCTGGCGCGCGGATTGGCCCGCCCCGCTCGCCCATCCGGGCGACCTCGACTGGTGGTCGCGCGACGCGGGCGACGGTGGGCTGGCCCTCTCGGAGCGAATCCAGCTGTGGTTCGCGGGCGAGGCCGACGCCTCGGACCTGATCGCCTGGGCCTGGTTCAACCTGCCCAGTGACCTCGACCTGATGATTCGGCCCGACCGGCGCGGCCCGGAGCTGGTCCGCTCGATCGTCGAATGGGCGACGGCCCGGGCCGCCTCGGTCGTCAACGACGGCCTGCCCGTCGAGGCGGTCCAGGCCTTTGCGCCCGATTCGCAGCCGGCGGTGGTGGCCGGCCTGCGCGAGCTCCAGTTCGAGCCGGTCGAGGGCCGCACCCTGGCCCACTTCACCCGCCGATTCGACGGCTGGCAGCTTCCGGAGATCAGCCTGCCGGCCGGGTTCACACTTCGGACGCTGGCCTCGGCCGCCGACGTCGAGGCCCGGGTCACCTGCGGTCGAGCCGCCTTTCCAGCGTCGCGGATGACCGTCGAGAAGTACGAGGCCGCGCGCCGGACGACGCTCTATCGGCCGGCCCTCGACTGGTTGCTGATCGCCCCGGACGGCGGGGTGGCGGCCTTCGCGCTGGGCTGGCTCGACCCGGTCACCCTGGCGGTCGAGCTCGAGCCGGTCGGCGTCCATCCGGACTTCCAGCGACAGGGCTTCGGGCGAGCTGTCTGTCTCGCCGCGATCCGCGCCGCCCGCTCGATGGGCGCGAGCCAGGGCCTGATCTGCGCCGAGGGCAACAATCCCGCTGCGCTGGGGCTGTACGCCAGCCTCGGCTACGAGATCGCGACCTGGACCCGGCCCTATCGGCGGCCACTGCGCGCCTGACCCACGCGGGCCGGCGGGCTCAGTGCCGGATCAAGCTGACGAAGACCAGCGCCAACACCACGAAGGCGACGATCGCTACGATCGGGAAACCGTCCGGCATGGCCCGGCTGGTGTTGTCGATGATCGAGCGGATCGTGCCCGAGATCGAGTGCACGGCGCCCCCGACGACGCTGCCAATCCCGTTGCCGAGGGACTGGAGCAGGCCGCCCATCAGGCGTTCGCGACGACCCGCGCGCCGGCGTTCCGGGGCGCGGCGATCGCCACCCGGCCTGGAACGTCGAGGTCGGCCGCCACAGCGCTGAAAGCGCCCTCGATCCGGCTCAGCGTCGCGAGGCCGTCGGAGAAGGCGATCACCGACGAGCCGGCCCCGGACAGGCAGGCGCCGACGGCGCCGGCGTCGCGGGCGGCCTGGATCAGCGCCGGGAACTGGGGATAGGCGGCGGCCCGGTACGGCTCGTGGAGCCGGTCGTGGGTCAGGGCGTCGAGGTGCTCGTACGTGCCCGACGCGATCCCGGCCACGCCGATCGCGACCCGGCCCAGGTTCGCGATGGCGTCCTCCAGTGGCACCGTCTCCGGCAGGACCTCGCGCATCGTGGCCGTCGACAGGCGCAGCTCGGGGATGAACAGGACCACCTTCAGGTCACGTGGGACGTCGAACCGGATCGCGGTCGGTGGACTGGCCGAACAGTCGACGACCACGAAACCGCCGTGCAGGGCGGCCGCGGCGTTGTCTGGATGACCCTCGATGCCGGTCGCCAGCCGGAGCAGGTCGCCCGGACTGAGCGGCCCGCCGAGCAACGCGTTGCCGGCCAGCAGGCCGCCGATCGTCGCGGCCGCCGACGAGCCGAGGCCGCGGCTGAGCGGGATCCGGTTGTGCATCGAGATCCGCCAGCCGATCCGGTCGGGCAGCTCGCCGCGGACCGCGACGAGGGCGGCCTCGAGACCCTGGACAAAGCGGTTCTGCTTGTCGTCGGCCAGCTCGTTGGCGCCCTCGCCGTCGATCTCGAGCTCAATCGCACCGGGGCTCCAGCCGCGGACCTCGAGGTCGATCCGGTCGACCAGGTCGAGGGCCAGGGCGACGCAGTCAAAGCCCGCCCCGAGGTTGGCGGACGACGCCGGAACCTCGACCGTGACCCGCCGCCCATCGAGCTCCGCCAGCCAGTTCGTCACCATCGCCTCACCATCCCAGGATCGCAGTCACGGCCGCGGCAGTCGGCTCCGCGACAAGCAGTTCGCCCACGCTCGCCGCAGCGGTCGTTGGGTCCTTCAGGCCGGAACCGGTCAGGACGCAGACAGTTGTCGCGTCGCGCTCCAGCCGGCCCTCGTTTGACAATCGGCGAATGCCGGCCAGGCTCGCCGCCGAGGAAGGCTCGCAGAAGATGCCCTCGAGCCGGGCGAGGTCCCGCCAGGCCGCCAGGATCTCGTCGTCGCTGACCGCCTCGATCAGGCCATCCGATTCGTCGCGCGCGGCGGTCGCCTTCGTCCAGCTCGCCGGGTCACCGATCCGGATCGCGCTGGCGATCGTCTCGGGCGCCTCGACCCGGTGACCCAGGACAATCGGGGCGGCACCCGCGGCCTGGAAACCGAACATCCGGGGGAGTCCGGCACTCAACCCGGCCGCCTGATAGTCCCGGAACCCGGCCCAGTAGGCGCTGATGTTGCCGGCATTGCCGACCGGGATCGCCAGGATCTCGGGCGCTCGACCGAGATCGTCGCAGACCTCGAAGGCGGCGGTCTTCTGGCCCTCGAGCCGGAACGGATTGACCGAGTTCACGAGGGTGATCGGGTGGCTGGCCGATTCGGCCAGCTCGCGGACGACCCGCAGGGCCAGGTCGAAGTTGCCCTCGACCGCGACCACCCGGGCGCCGGTCACCTGGGCCTGGAGGAGCTTGCCGGCGGCGATCTGGCCGCGCGGCAGGACGACGACCACCTCGAGGCCGGCTGCCGCGCCGTAGGCCGCGGCCGACGCCGAGGTGTTGCCGGTCGAGGCGCAGATCAGCGCCCGGGCGCCTGCTTCGAGCGCCTTGCTGACGGCCACGACCATGCCCCGGTCCTTGAAGCTGCCGGTCGGGTTCTGGCCTTCGACCTTGGCGTACAGGTTGGCAAGACCGAGGTCCTGGCCGATCCGGCCGAGGCGCACGAGCGGGGTGAAGCCTTCGCCCAGGGTGAGCACCGGCGTCGAATCGGTCAGCGGCAGGAATTCGCGATAGCGTTCGGTGAGGCGGGGACGGCCGCGACCCAGTTGGGCTGCCGGCATGTTCACGCGGCGTCCTCGATCGGGTAGAGCGTCGCCTGGACGCCCAGCGCGACCAGCCCGGAGCGCAGGTCGTCGAGCGACTGGGCCACCGTGACGAAGCCGTCGGCCGCCGCGGCTTCGAGGTCGAGCTGGTCGCGGATCAGCTGGTCCGGCAGGACCGACTGGAAGAACCAGCGTCGTGCCTGCCCGTCATCGGGGAGGCTCGCGTCGGAGGGCTGCTCGGCCGCCGGCGGCAGGCCCGCCCAGGTGCTGCGGCCGCCGCGGGCGATCGCGATCAGGTCGCCCAGGATCGCGCTGCCGGTCGGGCCGCCACCGGCCCCCGGCCCATTCAGCTCGAGCCGGCCGAATGGTTCGGCGTCGACCTCGATCCGGTTGACCACGCCACCCGTCCGGCCGAAGCCCGAATCAGCTGGCACGGCGACGGGCTGGACGGACCCCTCGATCCCCTCAGCCCCGATCCCCTGGGCGCGCCGCCCGTCGACGATCAACTTGAGGCGCAGGCCGTGGACCGCGGCGGCGGCGACCTCCTCCGCGGTCACCCCGGTGATTCCCGGCAGTCCCAGCCCGTTGGTCGTCGCCGGACGGCGTTCGATCGAGGCCGGCCGGAGCCACTGTCCGAACGCCAGGCGGACGAGGATGACCAGCTTGTTGAGGGCATCGTCGCCCTCGACATCACCGGCCGGGTCCGCCTCCGCGTAGCCCGCCCGTTGAGCGTCGAGGAGGGCGGCGTCGTAGGCCCGCTTGCGGTCGGTCATCGCGCTCAGGATGTAGTTCGTCGTGCCGTTGACGATGCCCCGGACACGCTCCACCCGGTTCGAGGCGAGGTCCGCCGCGATCACGTCGAGGATCGGGATCCCGGCCGCGACCGCGGCCTCGAAACGGAGCGCTGTTCCAGTCGAGCGAGCCAGCGCCTCGAGCGCCGGGCCATGGTGGGCGATCACGTGCTTGTTCGCCGTCACGACCGGCTTGCCGGCTGCGAGCGCGGCCGCGATCAGTGTTCGGGCCGGCTCGTCCCCGCCGATCAGCTCCACGATCAGGTCAACCTCGGGCGAGGCGACGAGGTGGGCCGGAGCGTCGGTCAGGAGCGCCTCGGGGATCCCGGCGGCGGCGGCTTTCGCCGTGTCGCGGACGGCCACGCCGGCGAGGACCAGGCGCGCGCCGTCGAATGGCGCGAGCCGCTCGGGGGCCTCGAGGAGCGCCCGCGCGACGGCGCCGCCGACGGTGCCGGCGCCGAGCAGGCCGACACGCAGGGGCGAACGGGGCGATGGGCCGGGCATGGCCAAATGGTAGCCGACGCCCAAGCCCGGCCGTTGGGCCGGCGGCCCGGGTGTCACCTCGGCGGCACCGCGGGTCGAGCGGCCGTTACACTCGGTGGCAATGGCCCTTGAGCTTGCTCCAGCCCCCGCCGTGGCGCCCATGGCCACCGGCCGGCCCCGGATCTTCAGCGGAATCCAGCCCTCCGGGATCGTCCACCTCGGCAACGACCTCGGCGCGGTGCGCAACTACGTCCGGCTGCAGTTCGACTACGAGGCGATCTACTGCATCGTCGACTACCACGCCCTGACCACGACGCACGACGGTGCCCTCCTGCGCGAGCGGACACGCGAGATGGCCGCCTCACTGCTGGCGCTGGGCGTGGATCCGGAGCGCTGCACGCTCTTCGTCCAGAGCGATCGGCCCGAGCACACCGAGCTGGCCTGGCTCCTGGCGACGGTCACCCCGGTGAGCTGGCTCGAGCGGACGCCGAGCTACAAGGAGAAGAAGCTCAACCAGCCCGACGACGTGAACCACGGCCTGCTCACGTATCCCGTCCTGCAGGCCGCCGACATCATCATCTACAAGGCGTCGGTGGTGCCCGTCGGGCGCGACCAGGCCGCCCACCTGGAGCTGAGCCGGGAGATCGTCCGGGCGTTCAACGCCCGCTACGGCGAGACGTTTCCGGAGCCGCAGGCCGTGTTCACCGATGCGCCCGTCGTGCTTGGCACCGACGGCGTCAAGAAGATGAGCAAGTCGATCGGCAACACGATCGACATCTTCGCCCCGCCCGACGTCATCCGGAAGCAGGTGATGTCGATGGTCACCGACACGAAGCGCATCCTGCGCACCGACCCGGGCCGGCCGTCGATCTGCAACGTGTGCCAGCTCCACCGCCATTTCGGCCCCGATTACGAGGCGATCTGGGAGGGCGAGCGCACGGCCCGAACCGGCTGCGTCGACACGAAGCGGCTGTTGGCCGAGCGGATCATCGCCCACTACGCGCCGGCCCGCGAGCGCTATCTCGAGCTGATCGCCCGACCCGCCGAGGTCGACGAGATCCTGACCGCCGGTGCCGCCCGGCTCAAGCCGCTGGCCGAGGCAACCCTGGCCGAGGTCCATGCGAAGATGGGGCTCCGCTGAGGGTCAGGCCATGACCGAATCGGATCAGCAGCAACGGCACGAGTCGCCGGGTGACGGCCGACCGGGCGCCCTCGGAGACACCACCGCGGAGATCAGCCGGATCCTGGGCCGGGACCCGCGCTGGTTCGCGGCGCTCCTGGTCAGCGTCACGGTGATCGCCGTGATCTTCGCGATCGAGGTCGTCGGCTCCGCGATCTTCGCCTTCGGCGACATCGTCCTGATCTTCTTCATGGCCTGGTTGATCGCATTCATCGTCAGCCCGTTCGCCTCGGCCCTCAAGCGGATCGTCCGGCCGCTGCCCCAGACCGCCGCGGTCCTGATCGTGTACCTGGTGGCGATCGGCGGACTGCTCCTCGCGATCTTCGTGGTCACCGCCAACCTGGCCAGCTCGATCGGCCAGTTCGTCCAGTCGATCCCCCAGATCGAGCAGAACCTCGGCCAGTACCTGGCTCCCTGGCAGGAACGCCTGAATGGTCTGGGCCTGTCGGTGGATCTCGTGGCCCTGGTCCACGCGGTGCTGGGCAATCTGCAGACCGGCGCGATCGACGTGGTCGGACCGATCCAGCAGGTCGCGGTCGCCAGCATCAGCGTGATCGGCACGGTCCTGATCATCTCGATCATGTCGATCTACATCGCGATCGACCGCAAGCGGATCCTGGCCTTCCTGTTCCGGCTCACACCGAGCGCCTACCGGACCGAGGCCGAGCTGCTGCGGGTCAGCGTCAACCGCTCGTTCGGCGGCTTCCTGCGCGGCCAGGTGATCATGGGTGCGGTCTACGGCGTGATCACGGTGGCCGTCTCGGTCGTGTTCGGACTCAAGCTGGTCCCGATCACGGCGACCGCCGCCGGGGCCCTCATGGCCATCCCGTTCTTCGGCCCGTTCGTGGCCTGGCTGCCGCCCGTCCTCGATGCCCTGATCTTCACCCCCGACCTGCTCCTGCCGGTCGCGATCCTGATCGGAATCGGCTGGTTCGTCGTGATGAACGTCCTGCAGCCCCGGCTGATGGCCGGCGCGGTCGGCCTCCACCCGATCGTGGTCCTGGGTTCGGTCCTGGTGGGCGGCAAGATCGCCGGGGTCGCCGGGGCGATCTTCGGGATCCCGATCGCGGCGATCGTGACGGCCTTCTTCTGGCACTACCTCGAGGAACAGACCGGCGAGACGGTCGCCCAGCGGGCCGCAAGGCGGGTCGAGCGCCGGGAGGGCCGGCCGGTCCGGATCCCCACCGAACCGCGACCCGGGATCGACCCGGAGGTCGAGGACGAGGGGATCAGCGCCGGCGTTTCTTCCAGTCGCTGAGGATCTCGCGCGCGGCGTTCTGGCCGGGGATCCCGGTGATCCCACCACCAGGATGGGCGCCCGATCCGGCGAGGTACAGGCCGTCGACCGGCAGCCGATAGCGGGCGCTGCCGAGGAGCGGCCGCCACATGAAGAAGCTGTCGAGGCTGGGCTCGGCGTGGTATGGGTGGCCACCGGTCAGGCCGTAGTCGTTCTCGAGGTCGAGCGGACTGAGCACTTGCCGGCCTACGACCAGCCTGGTGATCCCCGGGGCGTACGCCTCGAGCGTCCTCAGGGCGAGATCGCCGAGCTCATCGCGACGGGCTGCCCAGCTGCCCTCCCGGAGGGTGTACGGCGCGTACTGGAGGTGGATGCTCATGACCTGGCGAGCGGCCCGCCGCGCGCCCGCCGGCGGGTCATCGACGAGCGTCGGATCGATGAGTGACGGGATCGTCGCCTCGAGGTAGGGCGCCGGGCTCAGCTCGCCGTACTTCGATGCATCGAAGGCCCGCTCAACGTAGTCGATGCCCGGGGCGATGACGATCCGGCCGCGCAACAGGCGCTCGGCCTCGGGACCCTTGCCGGCCGCCGTGAAGACGGGCAGCCCGGCGAGGGCGAGGTTGACCTTGGCCACCGTGCCCGGGGTCCGGATGTTGACGGCTCGCCAGCGCAAGCCCGGCCCAAGGGTGACCGGATCAACCAGCCCGGTCAGGACCTGCTTCGGGTCGATCCCCGCGACCACGATCCGGGCCGGGATCTCCTCGCCTGACGCGAGCACGACGCCGCTCGCCCGTCCGTCGTTGGTCGTGATGTGGACGACCTGGGCGCCGGTCCGGATCCGGCCGCCGGCGGCCTGTACGGCCGCCGCGAGCGCCGCCGACAGGGCGCCCGGGCCACCCCTGGCGTAGACCGTCTGGCCGGCTGCTCCCCCGTCATTGCCGGCCGAATCGGCCAGGAAGACCGCGGTCGTGCCGGCCGACCAGGGGCCCATGGCCGTGTTCTGGATGCCCCGCGCCGCGAGGACCCCGCGCAGGCCGTCGGTCTCGAATGACTCCGCCACGAAGTCGGCGACCGCCATCGGCAGGACCCGCAGAACCGAACGCGCGTCGTGCTTGCCGAGGCCCCGGAATGCCCGGGTGAGCTTCAGCCCGGTCAGCGCGTCGCCGAACGATGGCGCATGGATGTCCGGCGGGGCGGCGCCGCCCAGCTCGGCCAGGAAGCGTCCGATCGAGCGGACGAGCCGATCGAAGCCGGCGTAGGTCGCGGCGTCGTGGCCGGAGCGCACCCGCAGCCCGTCGGCGGTCCGTTCCACGTCGTCGTACAGCGTGATCGCCGACCCATCCGGGCTCGGCGCAAAGACGCGCACATCGGGTGCGACGAAGGTCAGCCCGTGGGCGCGCAGGCCAAGCTCGCGGACGACCGACGGCTTGAACCGGCCGACGGTGTGGGCGACGGCGGGCACCCGCGCGCCAGACTTGACCTCGTCCGTCGCCGCGATCCCGCCGACCTGCTCGCGCCGCTCCACGACGAGGGTCGCCAGGCCGGCCCTGGCCAGGTAAGCGGCGGCCACCAGGCCGTTGTGCCCGGCACCAATCACGATCGCGTCCCAGCTCTGGCCGCTGGGGACCACGCCCTGCACCTCTGGCGCGGGCGCCGTCGTTCGCTCGGCGATCACCATTGTCAGGCCACCTTCCGACCGGCGGCGCGGAGAACTTCCATCGCCGCGATCCGGCCATTTGCGCCCATGATCCCGCCGCCGGGATGCGTCGCCGAGCCGCACAGCCAAAGGTCCCGGATCGGGGTCCTGAAGCGGGCGTAGCCGGGCACCGGCCGGTTGAAGAAGAGCTGCTCCAGGCTGAGCTCACCCTGGAAGATGTTGCCCTCGGTCAGCCCGAAGCGGCGCTCCATGTCGAGCGGGGTGAGGACCTGGCGGTGGAGGATGATTTCCCGGATGTTCGGGGCGACCTCGGCGATCCGATCGATCACCGCGTCGCCGAAGGCTTCCCGATTGTCGTCCCAGCTGCCCAGGCTCGGGTCCAGGCGGTAGGGGGCGTACTGGACGAAGCAGCTGATCACGTGCTTGCCGGGCGGCGCCATCGACGGGTCGACCAGGGTGGGGATGATCATGTCGATATACGGGCGCCGGCTCCAGTGGCCGTATTTCGCGTCGTCGTAGGCCCGCTCCATGTCCTCGATCGAGGCGCTGTAGCTGATCGCGCCGCGGAGGTGCTCGCCCTCGCCCGGCAGGCAGGTGAAGTTGGGCAGCCGATCCACGGCCAGGTTGACCTTGCCCGATGAGCCCCGGAACTTGAACCGGCGAACCTCGTCCTCGAACTCGGGCTCGAGGGTGCCGGGCTCGATCAGGCCGAGGTAGGTCAGGCGCGAATCGACCGACGAAAGGACGTGCCGGGCGTAGATCTCCTCGCCCGACTCGAGGGCCACACCGACCGCCCGGCCGGCACGGGTCATGATCCTGGCCACCGGCGCCTCGAGCCGGATCTCGGCACCCTGGGCCTGGGCCGCGCTGCCGATCGCATTCGAGACGCCGCCGGTCCCACCGCGCGGGATCCCCCAGGCACGGAAGGCGCCATCGATCTCGCCCATGTAGTGATGGAGCAGGACGTAGGCGGTGCCCGGCGACTTCACGCCCTGGTAGGTCCCGATGATGCCCGAAGCCGACATCGTGGCCTTCAGCGGATCGGTCTCGAACCACTGGGCCAGGAAGTCAGCCGCACTCATCGTCATCAGCTGGACGAACACAGCCTGCTGCTTCTCGGGCAGGCGCTGGAACGATCGGGCGAGGCCGGCTAGGGGTCCGAACTGGCGCGGGTCAAGGCCGGTCGGATCAGGCGGCACGATCGACAGGATCGGCTTGATGAAGCGGGCCATCTCGACCATGAGCTGGCCGTACTCCTCGTATGCCTCGGCGTCCAGCTTCGACCAGCGGCGCAGTTCGCGAATCGTCCGGCCGTGGTCGTTGACCCGCCACAGGTAGTCACCCTGGAGCGGCGTGAACGTGCCGTCGAGGGGCAGGATGTCCAAACCGTGGGCCGGCAGATTCAGCTCGCGGATGATCTCGGGACGGAGCAGGCTGACGACGTAGGACGCCACCGAGAAGCGGAACCCCGGGAAGATCTCCTCGGTAACGGCCGCCCCGCCCAGCAGCTCGCGCTTCTCGAGGACCAGCGTGCTCATCCCCGCCCGCGCCAGGTAGGCGGCGCTGACCAGGCCGTTGTGGCCCCCGCCGATGATCACCGCGTCGTACGTTCGGGCCACGGGTCCTCCGGTTTGCGCTGCGTCGCTGTTCGAGGCGCCAGCCGATCATGCAGGCTGCATATCTTTCATGCATGATCGTACCGCATACTGGACGGACAACGGGCGCGCTGGAGGCGTCGGCCGGTCGATCGGAGGAAGCACCGTGAGCGTCGGCACCGCGTTCCATTCCCGGACCGAGCCGCACAACCGGAAGATGCAGTGGCGCGAGTGGTCGGGCTATTTCGCGGCCAGCGTCTATGCCGATTTTCACGACATCGAGTACAACGCGATCCGCGAGCAGGCCGCCCTGATCGATGTCTCGCCGCTCTACAAGTACGAGATCCGGGGGCGCGACGCGGAGCGGCTCGTGGACCGGGTGATCACCCGCGACGCGACGAAGCTCAAGGTGGGACAGGTCTACTACACGCCGTGGTGCGACGAGGCCGGCAAGGTCGTCGACGACGGCACGATCCATCGCCTGGGCAGCGCGTCCTTCCGTTGGACCGCGGCCGACCCGCAATACCGCTGGCTGAAGATGAACGCGTCCGGGCTCGAGGTCGAGGTCGAGGACATCAGCGAGTCGACGGCCGCCCTGGCCCTCCAGGGTCCGCTCAGCCGGGCCGTCCTGGAGGCCGCCACCGGCGAGAGCTTTATCGACCTGCGCTATTTCCGCCGGCGGGCCGCGACCGTCGCCGGGATCGCGATCGACGTCAGCCGAACCGGCTACACGGGCGACCTCGGCTACGAGCTATGGGTGGCGGCCGACAAGGCGGTTGAGCTGTGGGACGCGATCGTCGCCGCCGGCAAGCCGTACGGGATCCGGCCGGCCGGCATGATCGCCCTCGACGTGGTCCGGCTGGAGGCTGGCCTGATCCTCCTCGAGGTCGACTACACCAGCGCCAGGCACGCGATGAACAGCGAGCAGGCCTACTCGCCGGGCGAGATCGGGCTGGGCAAGCTGGTCGATTTCGACAAGGGCGACTTCGTGGGCCGGCGGGCGCTGCTCGACGAGCGCCGCGCTGGCGGGCCTCGCCGCCGGTTGGTTGGGCTCGAGATCAGCTGGCCCGACATCGACGCGATGTACAACGCCCGGGGTCTCCCGCCGAGCGCACCGGCGGTGGTCGATCGTTCAGCCATCCCCCTGTTCGACACGGGCGGCCGGCAGGTCGGCCGGATCACCAGCCACGGCTGGAGCCCGATCCTGAAGAAGCCGATCGCTCTTGCCTCCGTGCCCGCTTTCTTCGAACGGCCCGGCACGCGTCTCCAGGCCGAATGGACGGTCGAGGCGCGCCGGGGCCGCGTCGGTGCAACCGTCGTCGAGACGCCATTCCTGGACCTGCAGCGCAAGCGCGCCTGAAGCGGGCCCGGCCCGAGCCACGCCCGCGCTCAGGTCGTCGCGAAGCGTTCGAGGCCGGCCATGGCTTTGGGTAGATCGACTCGGCCGAAGCCCAGGCGGACGTGGTTGCCGGGCTGGCCGAAAGTTGAGCCGGGCAGCAGCAGGACGCCTTCGGCCTCGACCAGCTCGGCCGCAAATCGGTCGGCGTCCCAGCCCGCGAAACGGCCGGCCAGGGTCAGTGCCGGGTAGCCCACCGAGCCGGCCCGCGGCCGAACCCAGGTCATGACATCCGGATGCTCGGCCATGAACCGATCCAGGTAGGCCAGGTTGGTCGAGATGATCCGGTGCGAGCGTCGCAGGACCGCGCCGCGGGCGCGCAGGCCGATCAGGCTCAGGATCTCCGCGGGAGCAGACGGGCAGATCGTGGTGTAGTCCTTGAAGGCAGCGCAACGGTCGAGCAGGGCGCGGTCGTGGCTTGCCAGCCAGCCGATCCGGAGGCCCGCCATCGCGAAGGATTTCGACATCACCCCAAGGCTGATTCCCATGGGGAGCGCGTCGGCCCCGGCCGTCAGTCGATCCGCGTCGGCGTACTCGAGGAAGCGGTAGACCTCGTCCGCGAACAGGTGGATGCCCGCTTCGGTGCATAGCTCGATCAGCGCGCGCCACTCCGCCTGGCCGGGCAGCATCCCGGTTGGGTTGTGCGGCGCGTTGACCACGATCAAGCGGGTCCCGGCGCGCACCGCCGCCCGGATCCGGTCGACGTCGAGGGCCCAGCCATCCCCCTCGCGGAGCTCGTGCAGGGTGACTTCGGCTCCCGCCGCGCGGGCGACCTCGGACAGGCTCTGGTAACCCGGCCAGGTCACGATCGCGTGATCGCCGGGCTCAACGACGACGTTCAGGAGGCAGAAGATCGCCTCCTCTGCGCCGGAGAAGACGAGCACCTCGTCCGGGCTGACCGTGTCGTAGAGCGCGGCGATCTCCGCCCGCAGGAGGGGATGCCCGCTCGACTCGGTGTAGCCCAGCCGCAGGCCTTGCCACAATCCGCGGGACTCGTCGTCGGCGAGCTCCAGGAGCTCAGCCATCGGGTAACCCTCGAGGTCGGACGCACACAGGAGGTGTCGAACGGCAAACTCCCACCTGGCGAAGTAGCGCTCGAGCTCGAAGTCCGCGATCTTCATCCGGCTGAGACCCGGCTAGGTGATCGCGTGGAGGGTCGCCGTCAGGGCGAGGAATGTGGCCTGGTCCAGGCCGTTGCTCGTCGCCAGCCAGCTTGGCTTCTCGCCCTTGGCCACGACCAGGGCAAAACCACTCGTTGTCTGGACGAGGCTCCCGCTCAGATCGCCATATGGACCAGTGCCGGCCGGCGAGCCGCTCGGGACACAGCCGGAATCGTCGGCGCAGAACGAGCCTTCGTCGAGCTCGAACGTCGCACTGTCGGCCCTCCGCCGGAAGCTGATCGTGATGTGCCCGCCACTGGCCAGGCGGTACGTGCCCGAGACGAGCGACCAGCCGGCAGGCAGGACGGCACAGTAGACGGGGAAGTTCACCGCCCCGGCGAACGACTCGTAGAAGTCCGGCGTGTCCTTGGCGCCCGAGCAGACGGACGCCGAGCTCGGGGCAGTCGGTGTGGGCCCGGTCGAGCCGGAAGGCGTCGGCTCAGCGCTCGGCTCCGTCGAATCGGTCGGGCTCGGTCCGCTCGAATCGGATGGGCTGGGCGGGACGGACGCAGAAGAAGTTGGTCCGACGCTTGGCCCCAGGCTCGGGCTCAGACTTGGGCCCAGGCTGGCCGGGCTCGCGTCCGACGGCGCGGCCGAGGAGGTGCCCAGGCCACAACCGGCCAGCACGAGCACCGCGGCGGCAAGGAACAGGGAGAGTCGAACGGTCCCGGCCGTCCGCGGGCGCATGGGCGTCACCGGCCAAGCGTAGCCGCAGCCGGTGACAGCGGTCAACGCTCCACTCCCGTGCCCCGCTCCTGTGCTCAGACCGCGGCGAGCGGCACCGAACGGCGGACGAAGGCCGGATCGACGCCGTAGACAAGCTGGATCCGCTCATCGGCCAGAACGTCGTCGGGCGGTCCGTCGGCCACGACCGCACCTTTGTCGATGAGGATCAGGCGCGGGAAGAAGTGGCCGGCGAGGCCAAGATCGTGGAGCACGGCCACAACCGTTGTTCCGTCACGCTCGTTCAGGTCGACCAGGAGGGCCATCGTCTCGACCTGGTGCCGGAGGTCCAAATGGACCGTTGGCTCGTCGAGGACCGTGACCGGCGCCGCCTGGGCGAGGGCCATCGCGATGAGCACGAGCTGCCGCTCGCCGAGGGACAGCTCGCGAACGTCACGACCGGCCAGCGCGCCGATGCCGACCCGCTCGATCGCAGCCGACACCGCCGCCCGGTCGGCCGCCCGCTGGCCCCGGAACGGGTCCTCGTGCGGCAACCGCCCCAGCCCGACGACTTCCTCGACGCGAGCCGCGAACGGGAGAGCCGGCGCCTGGGGCACGACGGACAGCCGCCGCGCGATCGCCTGGCGATCGAGGCGCGCCAGCGCATCACCACCAAGGCGAACCGTGCCCACCCGCGGCCGGAGGGTGCCGTTCATCGCCCGCAGCAGGCTCGACTTGCCGGCCCCGTTCGGGCCGATGATCGCGACTCGTTCGCCGGGGTCGATCCGGAGGTTGATGTCCACCAGGACATCACGCGCCCGGTAAGCCGCCCAGACCCCTTCGAACTCGATCATCGCGGTCACAGCTCGTACGCCGATCGGGTCTGGCGCAGCAGGATCAGGAAGAACGGGGCCCCGATCACGGCCGTCACGACTCCCACCGGGATCTCGCCGAGCATCCGCGCCACGAGATCCGCGGCGACCATCAGGCTGGCGCCCAGCACGGCGCTCAGCGGCAGAACTCGGCGCGCATTCGGCCCGACCACGAGGCGGACGAGGTGGGGCACGACGAGGCCGACGAAGCCGACGAGGCCGGCGACCGACACGGCGGCTGCGGTCACGAGGGAGCCCAGGCCGAGCAGGATCACTCGTTCGCGGCGGACGTCAACGCCGAGGTTGGAGGCGGTCTCCTCGCCGAGCAGGAACCCGTTGAGGGCCCCGGCCCGGAGCATGATCAGCAGGCTGCCACCGAGGATCAGGGGCGCGGTGCCGGCGAGCTGTAGCCAGGAGCTCCCGTCGAAGCCGCCCAGCAGGAAGAAGAAGATCTGGCGGAGGTTCGAGCCGGACACGTACATCGTCAGGGCCAGGCCGGCCGCGAGGAGCGAGCCGACGGCATAGCCCGTCAGGAGCAGACCGGTCAGCGGGGCCAGCGAACTCGTCCGGCTGAGCCGGTAGACGACGCCCACCGCGAGGAGGGCCCCGGCGAACGCAAACACCTGGACGATCCCGAACTCGAAGAGGGCAATCCTGATCGGGATGAGGATCCCGATCGCGGCCCCGAGGGCAGCCCCTGACGCCGTCCCGAGCACGTACGGGTCGGCGAGGGGGTTCCGGAGCAGGCCCTGGAACGTAGCGCCGGCAACCGACAGGCCGACCCCCACGACCATCGCCGAGAGCACCCGCGGCAGGCGCAGCTCGAAGACGATCGTCTCGGTGGCCACCGACCAGTGGCTCCCGAGGTCGAGGCCCAACAGCCGGTGGGCCAGGATCGCCAGCGTGTCTCCGGGAGCGATCGCGACCGTTCCGAAGCCAACCCCGAGGACGAGCGTGACCACGAGCGCAGCAAGGCCTACGCCGAACAGCAGTCCCGGCCGGGACCGGGCGCGATCCAGCCGACCCGCAGTCGCGAGTCGGATCCGTCCGGCCTCGGCCCGGGTTGCCATGCGGATTACGGCGTCGCCGACCCGGACGGAAGGGCTGGCGGTGCTGCCGAGGGCGCCTGGGAAGCACCCGCTGGAGCGAGTGATGGCAGCACGAGATCGGGATGGATGGCCAGTGCCAGGAGGCGCAGACCATCCACGAGGCGCGGCCCGGGCCGGCTCACGATGAGGTCATCGATCGGCTCGATCGCGCCGTCCCTGACCGCCGTCATCGCGTTCCAGCCGGGTCGAGCGGCAACGATCGCCGCGGTCGTGCCATAGGCCGAGTCACCCAGCACGATCACCTGGGGGTCGGCCGCGACGAGCTTCTCGAGCGGAATGCTGAAGAGCGCCGGATCACCGGTGGTGATCGGGTCGCCACCGGCGTCGTCGATCTCCTGGGCCAGGAATGAATCGGGCGCCGGGCCATAGATGTCCTTCGTCGCGTCGAGCTCGTAGAACGTACGCGGGTGGGGCAGGCCGCTGGTCGCAGCCCTCACCGCGTCGATCCCAGCCTGCATCGAAGCCGTGAGCCGGCGGGCGTTCGCGCTGGCACCCACGGCATCCCCGATCAGGTTGATATCCGCCAGGACGCCGCCGATGTCCGGCGCGTAGACGACCAGGACGGGCACACCCAGGCTGCGCAGCTGGGTCACGGCCGCGGGCTTGTTGAAGCCGTTGCCGCCGGCGATCACGAGGTCCGCCCGCAGGCCGACGATCTTCTCGACGTCAACCGAGGAATACGTCGCGACGTGTGGCAGGCTCTTCACCTGGGCCGGGTAGTCGTCGAAGTCGCCGTCCGCGGCAACCCGATCGCCGGCCCCGATGGCATACAGGGTCTCCGTGGCGGCGGGAGTCAGCGAAACGATCCGGCGCGGCTCTGACTTGAGGGTGACCTGGTTGTGCTCGTCGTCGGTCAGCGCCAGGGGGAAGCTGGGGCCGGCGCTTGAGCTGACGACCGGGCTGGAGTTCGGCGCGACGCCGGCGGACGTCGATCCGCTCGGAGCCGCTGTGGCGGCCGGGTTCGCGGTCGGGCCAGGGCTGAACCCGGACGAGGCGCCGGTGCAGGCGCCGACGACCAGTATCGTTGCGACGGCCAGCGCCCCGATCCGGGCGAGTGTCCGGCGACGAAGAACACGAGGCCCCTCGCCACGCATGGGAGGGGCAACGGACGGGTTCACTGGATGCCTACCCTTTCTCTCGAAGGTTCGAGCACGAACCGAAGGGTCGGCGACCGGACTCGCGCGGTCGCTCCTGGGGAGGAGCGCCGCGACCACCGTAGCGGGACTGTGCCGGGATCTCACCGGCTTCGCGACCCAGCGGTCTGGCGATGATGTTGGTTCCCTGAGCCTAGCAGACGACCCGCCGAATCGCAGGTGAGTCGCAGCTAAGCGTGGCCTGTGATCCTGCGAGTCCGCTTGGACCCAGAAGAGCCGCCCTTCGCTCAACGCCGCCGGCAGCGCCGCCGTCCAGCTTCGCCGTGCAACTCCGCCCTGGACTCCGCCGGAGGAGGTCCCGATGGATTTTGGCGTTCGTTGGCGACGGGCGGTCGCCCTGCCCCTGCTTGCGATCGTGGTGGTGCTCGGACCGGGGGCGAGCCCAACGCGGGCCGCCTACCAGGCCAGCGCCGACTCGAACGTTTCGGCCTTTCGCAGCCCATGTGTCGGCTTCCAGGACAGCCACCCCGCCCAGATGCTGGCGCTCGCCGTCAGCGGCCTCCGTTCACTCGGCTACGCGGTGGCGGGCTACTCCGGGGCGGCTTTCACCCGAAGCGCCGTGCTCAGCCGGACGGTCAGCGACTTCGGCTTCTACGTCCATTCCCATGGCGACAACTACTGGTACGCGCCGGACCAGCGACGCTACAACGGCTTCCGGGAAGACTCGGGCGACTGCAGCCAGGCGGTGATCTTCTCGCCCCAGATCGCCGCCGCCCGGGCCGGCCGCTTCACGAACCTCGTGGTCGTCTCCACGTGCCACAATGCCGATCCCTCCACCACCCTCCCGGCCGCCTTCGGAATCAATCGAACCAAGGTCCAGGCCGGAGCCAGCCATTTCTTCCTGGGCTACCTCGGGATCGCCTACGACAACGACGAGCAGGCATTCGAGACCGCCTTCTGGTCGGCTCTCGAGCACGGCCGGAGTGTCGGCGCAGCGTTCGACCTCGGCCTGCTCCAGAACTTCAGCCACTCGCTCGATGCCGACTGGTGGGGCACGTATGGCTGGTCCGGGCGAGCGGGGGCGGCAACGTTCTGTCCGCGCTGCAACGTGGCGGGCGGGCGATGAACCGCTCCGGCGATTCGCGACGTCGCGTCGCGCTGCTCTCCCTTGTCGCCCTGGGAGGTGGCTTGATGACCGTGGGGTTCAGCCGGTCGACGCCAGGTCTGGCAAGCACGGAGGTCCAGGGTCGCCTCGCTGCTTCCCACGTGGCGGCGACGGTCGTCGCCCTGTCTGCCGAGGTCGAGACCCATCTTGGGATCCCGGCACCGGCCAGCCGATCGGTCGAACGAACGACGGACGCCCTCACGGGCCTCGTCCTGGACGAGGTCACAGATCTCGATGCCGGTGGCACGCCCACCGCGATCTCGCGCTTCGACCCGGGAGGCCAGCTCGTCTCATCGGTTCGACTTGGGTTCGTCGCATCGGCCGGCCCGTCGGTCTCGGCAGGAAGCGCGGCCAGGATCGCGAGCGGGATGCTGGCCGGCCTGCACATGGCGGCGCCCGGGAATGCGGCGGTCACGCCCCGGGCCGCCGGCGGGTGGCTGGTCCGCTGGGTGCGCCTCGTCGGGGCGATTCCCGTGCCGGGCGATGGCGTGGCGGTGCAGCTCGCGGGCGACGGATCGTTCCACGGAATCGTCCGGACCCAGCACGCGTTGGCGAAGATGCCTGCGGTGCTCATCGACCCGGCCCGGGTCCGGGTCCTGACCGGGGCACGACTCGACCGGTGGTTCACGGCCGACGTACGTGCAGATGCCTCGGTCTCCGCGCCGGCCCTCGCCTGGATCGCCCCGAACGAGACGTTCGGGGACGCGATCCCGGCTGGCGCAGGGGGCACGATCCGGCTGGCCTGGATCGTGCGGGTCACGACAAGCGGAGCCCTGGCCGAACGGCTGGCCGGCCTCGAGCTGGCGTTCGACGCCGGCGACGGAGCACCCCTCGGTGGGGACATCCTGGAGTGATCCGACCCAGCCTGCTCCTCGCGAGTCTCGCCCTCGTCGGCTGCACGGTTGTGCCGACCGTGCCGTCGCCGGGCGGGACCACCGCCCCCGAGCGCGCCGATCGGATCGTCGCGCTCGTCGGTAACGTCGGGGCAATGAGCCTGGTGACCCCCGGCCCGGGCGGTAGCCTGCGGCCCCTGGACGAGGCGGGGCTGCCGCCTGATGCAGCCTGGTTGTCGAGCAGCGGCGGGCTGCTTCTGGCCACGACCCTGGCCGGCCGGATCGTGTTGGGTGCGACCGGCCCGGGCATCGGCAGTGCCGGCTCCCGCGGCGGGATCGCCTGGAGCGGCGCCCTGGGCGACCTTGGCGGCAACCATCCGGAACGGGCCTTCGGGTCGCTCGAGCCGGCGGCCGTGCCGGCGGCCGGCGGCAGGCCCACTACCCGCCGCGTCGCATTCGTCGAAGGCGATCCCGGCTCGGGTGCCGCCGCCCGGCTGATCGTCGAGACCCTGGCCGGGACCGAGGTCCGACCCATCGACCTGCCCCGAGCGGCCGAAAGCGCGCCCGCCTGGCTACCGGATGGCCGGATCGTGATCGTGGTCCGGGACCAGGCCGACCGGCCGATGGCGTTGCTGGCCGACCCGGCGAGTGGACGGCTGGCCTCAACCGGCCCGGGGACGCTCCGCTCGGTCGCGATCGGCGGTGCGGCCGTGGCCACGATCGGAGCCGACGGGATCGTCCGGATCGGCCCGATCACGACCTGGCTCGGTGGTCAGCCGGGCGAACCCGTCACGGGCATCGGCGCAGACGAGCCGATCCTCCAGGCACAGCCCTCGGCTGAAGGCGACGAGCTCGCCCTGGTCGTCGCCGACCAGGCCGGGGATGCTGCGTCCATCCGGATCCTCGCGGGGACCGGCGGCTGGCACGAAACCGCCCGGTTCGGGCTCCCGCCTGGGGCGAACCGGGCGGTCGTGGGCTGGCTCGTGGGGCCCTGACGCGCCCGAGGGGCGCGCCGCGCGGTTCAGGCGCTGACGGCCTGGCGCTCCCCGATCAGAACGGCCTCGGGTTCCTCGGGCACCATCGCGCCCAGGATCTTGTGAATCGTGAGCAGATGGACGCAGCTGCCCCAGCTCTCGAAATAGTGGCAGGTGCAGCGCCACACTCCGGCAGTCAGGCTCACCCGATGGGTGTCGTTGTCGCCACGGAACGTCAGCGAGAGCTCGTCGATCGAGACCCGATCGTGCTCGCGAGCGTAGCGATTTGCCTTTTCGACCTTGCCGATGAGCGAGCTGTGCATGCTCCTGGACCTCCATCGCCCTGACCTGGGCGCTGTCGAGGCCGCCGTCCGATCCTGCACGATCGACCGGTGATGGCGGTCGCTGGAGCGACCATACACCCGCCGGTCTAGGGGGCGCTGGTCCCTTCGCGGCCGAAGTCATCCTCGAGTCGGATCACGTCGTCGAGCTCCGGCGTGGACACCTCGACAAGCTCGGTCCGATCGATCGCCTCGAACCGGTGGACGCGTCCGACGGGCACCCGCCGGTGGTCGCCCGGGCCCAGCTCGATCTGTGCGATCGTGCCGTCAGCAGCCTCCAGGTGGAGGCGCATCCGGCCCGAGATCACCAGGATCGACTCGTCCTTGTGGAGGTGCTTCTGGAGCGATAGCCGGCGGCCGGCCTCGATCACGATCAGCTTCCCGACGTAGCGATCGGTGTGCGTCCAGATCAGCTCATGACCCCAGGGCTTATCGACACGCCGGCTGGCGTCGGACCCGGATTCGTGCGCCGGCCCGCCCGGCTCAGGCAGCACGGACGAGTGCCTCGCCGGCCTGGACCATCGCGTCACGCGCCTGGGGCGAGACCGCCTCGGTATAGACCCGGACCAGCGGCTCGGTGCCGCTGAACCTGATGAGCAGCCACGATCCGTCCGGGGTGAAGAACTTGAAGCCGTCGTTCGTCGTGAGCGCGTCGGTTCGGCTGACCGGCTCCCCGGCCAGCGACTGCGGAGCATTCGCCTTGAGCTCCACCATGAGCCGATCCTTGAGCGCGGGGTACAGGTTCTGATCCACGTGGACGTCGATCCGGCGGTAGAAGGACGGACCGGCCAGCTCGTGGAAGGCGGCGATTGCCTTCGAGACAGGCCAGCGCCCGGCGGCCTTCTCGCGCAGGAACAGGTCGAGCAGGAGCAGGTTGGCATAGACCCCGTCGCGCTCCGGCAGGTGCATCCCGAAGCCGTAGCCGCCGGACTCCTCGGCGCCCATCATCGCGCCGGTCTCGATCATCTTCGGGCCGATGTACTTGAACCCGACCGACGTCTCGTAGACCGGGATGTTGTAGTGCTTCCCGAGGCGCAGGGCCATTGACGTGTTGTTGACGCTCTCGACGATCGGGTCGCGCAACCCGAGATGCTCGGCGAGGTAGTACATCAGCAGGCCGGTCACTTCGAGTTGGTGGATGAACGTACCCCGCTCATCGGCTGCCCCGGCCCGGTCGGCATCCCCATCGAGGAGCAGGCCCAGGTCGTAGCCGCCCGCGGCGAGGATCCCGAGCGCCTCATCCACATTCGGCCGGATCGGCTCCGGATTGATCCCGCCGAAAAATGGGTTCCGCTCGGTGTGGATCTCGTGCACCCGGATCTTTCCGCCGGACAGCAGGCGCGGCAGCCAGCCGGCTCCGGCACCGTACATCGGATCGACCAGGACGCTCACGTCGGCGGCCTTGAGGGCGTCGATGTCGACGGTCCGACGGACGTACTGCTCGTAGCCCGGATACGGGTCGTACCAGTCGACGAGCCCGGCTGCCTCGGCATCGGCGAATGGGCGCCGTGGGATCGCCGTTCCGCCGTTCGTCGCGATCGTCGCCTCGAGGACCGCCAGGATCTCGGGTCCCGCCGCGGAGCCGGTCGGGGCTTTGACCTTGAAGCCGTTGTCCGTCCAGGGGTTGTGGCTGGCGGTGATCACGATGCCGGCGGCGCTGCCCCGCTCGACGACTTCGTACGAGGACATCTGGGTGGGCACCGCGTGGCGGGCAAAGGCGACCGGGATGTCCTGGGCCAACAGAACCTCGGCCGCGGCCGCGGCAAAATCCTCGGAGGCGAACCGCCGGTCATAGGCGATCACCACGCCCTTGGCCTGTTGGCCGCGGCTCACGACGTAGTGGGCCACCCCATCGGCGCAGCGTCGGACGTTCTCGAAGGTGAAGTCATCGGCGACCCGGGATCGCCAGCCATCGGTGCCGAAGACGATCTTCGATGGCTGGGGAACCTGGCTGATCGTGGTCACGAATGGCCCTCCGGCGTTGAGCAACGATCGAGGAGCGTGTCGATCCGCGGTTGGAACGTCCGTGCGCCGTGGAGTACAGCAACGGGTCCCGTGGTCGCGACCATCGTAGCGTCAGCGCCGGGCGACGCGGTCAGCCGTCCGACGTTCGAACGCCACACCACGAGGTCGTCGGAGGTTGCCTCGAATTCCTTGCCGGTCGGGTCGATCGTCGCTTCGATTCGCGGCATTCCCAGCTCGCTGAGCAACGAGGTCCAGCTCCCGAGATCGTTCCAGCCGACATCGATGGGGAGGACGACGACGTCGCCGGCCAGCGATGCCGGCTCCAGCACGGCATAGTCGATCGAGGTGGCCCGGACACGGTCATAGGCGTCACTCAGGTCGCCGGTCAGGCCTTTGGTCACCGTGGCCAGGATGTCCGGCGCATCGCGCTCGAAGGCGGCTCGGATCGTGGACCGCTGCCAGACGAAGATCCCGGCATTCCAGCTTGCGAGGCGGTCCTCGAACATCGATTCGGCCATCACGAGGTCAGGCTTCTCGGTGAACCGCTCGACTCCATAGACCCTGCGCGGTCCTGGAGCCTGTGCATCGACCGTTTCGGCCGGCCCGGTTGGCAGGATGTAGCCGTATACCGTGGCGGGATACGTCGGCTTGATGCCGAGCGTCACGATCGGTCGGGCCACCCCCGGGACGCCAGCCGCAGCGGCCCCGGCCGTGCGCAGGGCGGCCCGAAACTCGTCGCCGCGCTCGACGGTCTGGTCGGCCGGCAGGACGAGCATCACCTCGTCGTCAGGTCGGTCGATCGCCACGGTCGCCAGGGCGATCGCCGCCGCGGTATTTCGCCCCTGGGGCTCGGACAGGACATTCGCCAACGGCAGCTGGGCGGCGACGAGATCCGCATAGCGGCGGTCCGTGACGACGAAGATCGAGGCCGGTTCGACCAGTCCGACCAGGCGCTCAGCACCGAGCTGGAGGAGCGTGCGCTCGCCGAGCAGCGGCAGGAACGGCTTGGGGCGCTCCGGCGACGACAGCGGCCAGAGCCGGGTACCGCCGCCGCCGGCCAGGATGACGGCGTACACGGCCCGATTCTACAGCCCGCGGGTGGTCCGCCTCGGGGGTTGGCAGACCCCGCTCAGATCGCCTCTGCGACCGGCTCGGGCAGGGCGACCCCGGCGCCGTCGGCGAGGATGGCTGCCCGGTCGGTGCGTTCCCAGGGCAGGTCCAGGTCCGGCCGGCCGAAGTGGCCATAGGCGGCGGTCTGGCGGTAGATCGGGCGGCGCAGGTCGAGGGCCTCGATGATCGCGGCGGGTCGCAGGTCGAAATGCTCGGCGATCAGTTGCTGGATCCGCTCGTCCGGGATCTTGCCGGTGCCGAACGACTCGACGGAGACGCTCAGCGGGTGGGCAATCCCGATCCCGTAGGCGAGCTCGATCTCGAAGCGATCTGCGAGGCCGGCGGCGACGACGTTCTTGGCCACCCAGCGGGCGGCATACGCGGCCGACCGGTCGACCTTCGTCGGGTCCTTGCCGCTGAACGCGCCTCCACCATGGCGGGCCATCCCGCCGTACGTGTCGACGATGATCTTGCGCCCGGTCACGCCGGCGTCGCCCATCGGGCCGCCGGTCACGAACCGGCCGGTCGGATTGATGTGCATGACCGGGTCGACGTCGCGCAGATGGCGGGGCAACATCGGCAGGATCACGGCCTCGGCGATGTCGTCGCCAATCTGCTCGACCGTCACGTCCGGATCGTGCTGGGTGCTGACCACGACCGTCTTCACCCGGCGCGGGATCCCGTGCTCGTACTCGAGGGTGACCTGGGTCTTGCCGTCCGGCCGGAGGTAGGGCAGCTGGCCGCTCTTGCGCAGCTCGGCCAGGCGCCGGGCCATCCGATGGGCGAGGGCGATCGGGAGGGGCATCAGCTCGGGCGTCTCGCGGCAGGCGAAGCCAAACATCATGCCCTGGTCACCCGCGCCGAGCTCGTGGCCGGATGCGCCCGTCGCGCGGTTCTCGAGAGCGGTATCGACGCCCATCGCAATGTCCCGCGACTGTTCCTTGATGCTGACGAGCACGCCGCAGGTCTGATAATCGAAGCCGTACTCGGCCCGGGTGTAGCCGATGTCGCAGACAGTATCCCGGACGATCGACTGAAAGTCGGCGTAGGTAGTCGTCGTGATCTCGCCGAGCACCACGACCAGGCCCGTGGTCGTCGCCGTCTCGCAGGCAACCCGTGCATCCGGATCCTCGCGGATGATCGCGTCGAGGATCGCGTCACTGATCTGGTCGCACATCTTGTCGGGATGCCCTTCGGTCACCGACTCGGACGTGAACAGGTACTCGGCCGCGTCGAGGATCGTGGTCATGGAGCTCCTTTTGTGCTCGGGCAGGGTAGCACAGGCCTCGTCATCGGCCGTTCGGCAGGTCCCGCGGACCGGCTCCCGGGGGGTTCACTCGGCCTCGAGGACGAACAGCTGGGCCCAGTAGTCGCCGTGCGTGGCGACTTCGTGGCGATCGACGTCGAGGAACAGGCCGATCTCGGTCAACTCGTCACCACCCCGGACGAGCGCGTTGTCGCGCTCGATCGTGTCGGCCCGGGCCGGCCAGGTCGTCACCCGGTAGCGGAGGGCCGCGTCAAGCTCCCGCAGGCGGAGCCGGTTCACGCCCGGATTCGGCCGGGTGAGGGTCCGGTAGAAGCCGACGATCGCCTGGCGACGATCGTCCGAGACGGTCATCCAGGCCGTCTCGTTGCCGTCGCCCTCGAACGGGCTGCGCAGCCGGACGAAGCGTCCCCGTTGGAGCAGCTCACGATGGTCCTTGTAGAAGGCGACCTGGTCCGCAACCTCGGCGCATTCGGCAGGCGACAGGCTCGTGGCGTCGAGCTCGTAGCCGAAGACCCCGAAGAAGGCGACCGCGGCACGCATCCCGATCGGGGTCAGCCGGCCCGTCTGGTGGTTGGGCACGGCCGAGACATGGGCGCCCATCGAGGACAAGGGGTAGATCAGCGAGGCGCCCCACTGGATCCGCAGCCGCTCGATCGCGTCGGTGTCGTCGCTCGTCCAGGCCTGTGGGGCATACGCCAGGAGGCCGGGGTCGAACCGACCGCCGCCGCCCGCACAGGATTCGAACAGAATCTCGGGAAAGGCGGTCGTGAGCCGGGCGTACAGGTCGTACACACCCAGGATGTAGCGGTGGAAGAACTCGCCCTGGCGATCCGCCGGCAACCCCAGGCTGCCCGGCTCGGTGATGTTCCGGTTCATGTCCCATTTGATGTACGAGATCGGCGCACTCGCCAGCAGCTCGGACAGAACTGCGAAGAGGTGGTCGACGATCTCCGGCCGGGACAGGTCGAGGACGAACTGGTCGCGGCTCTCCGTCCGCGACCGGCCCGGAATCCCGATCGCCCAGTCGGGGTGGGCGGCGAACAGCTGGCTCCGCTGGCTGACCATCTCGGGCTCGATCCACAGACCAAAGCGAAGACCCAGGGCCTCGATCCGGCGGGCAAGGCCGTCGATCCCGTTGGGCAGCTTGCGCCGATCCACGAACCAGTCGCCGAGCGAGCTCGTGTCGTCGTCGCGGGCGCCGAACCAGCCGTCGTCGAGTACGAACAGCTCGATCCCCAGGTCGCGGGCGACCGTCGCGATGTCGACCAGCTTCGTCTCGTCGAAGGCGAAGTAGGTTCCTTCCCAGTTGTTGATCAGGACCGGCCGGGCACGGTCGCGCCAGGTGCCCCGGGCCAGGCGCTCGCGGTACAGCCGGTGGTAGGCAAGGCTCAGGCCATCCAGGCCCGCCTCCGAGAAGGCGAGGACCGCCTCCGGTGTGGCGAAGTCGGCGCCCGGCTCCAGGATCCAGGCAAAGCCCTCGGGGTTGATCCCCAGGCGGACCCGGGTCGTGCCGAATGGACCGACCTCGGCCTCGGCCAGGAAGTTGCCCGAGTAGACGAGACTGAACCCGTAGGCCTCGCCGGCGGTCTCGGTCGTCGAGGCGCGCCGCAGGATCAGCGACGGATCGTGCTCGTGCCCCGATGCTCCCCGAAGGCTGGCGGTGGACTGGCGGCCAGGAGCCAGCCGGCGGTTGGTGATGTGCCGCTCGCGCGCCCACGCACCGCTCAACTGGACGAGCGTCCAGTCGTCATCGGGCAGGTCGAGCGAGGTGCTCATCGCGGTCGTGATCCGCAGGCGCGACGTACCGCCATTGCGGATCCGGACTCGACGGGAGACGATCGGGTGGTCGCGGAAGATCGTGTACGAGAGGGTGACCCGGGCCTTGCTCGGGCCGTCGGCCAGCTCGATCTCGAGGCTCGTCGCCTCGTCGTCGGCCTCGACGTAGGTGGATGGCAAGCCCGGAATCCCCGCTTTGCCCGGGAAGATCCGGTGGCTGACGTAATCGAGCCGGAGCATGCTCGAGCCGTCGGCCTGCTCGATCGTCAGGGCCGGCATCCGGTAGTCGCCGCCGCCGGCGGTCGGGTATTCAAGCGCGATCGGGTCGTCGAGCCGATTCGAGAAGCCCGCGAATCCGGCCCGTCCAAGGTGTCGATACGAACGTCCGCGGGCAAGTGGAGCGCCGAAGTGGAGTTGCCCGATCGAGCCGTTCTCGAGGACCCGAACGACGTAACTGACCTGCTTGTTGTGGAGGTGGAGCTGACCCGAGGACGCATTCCATTCGATGCCCATCATCAGCTCGGGCCCAGCGGCTCGATCGTCCAGGACCAGCGATACGTGCCCGGGCCGACGAGGTATTCGGGCAGTGTGTCGGGGCCGCAGCTGGCAGTGCCCAGCCCGCGATGGGCCGCGTCGAACTGGACCACGGTGCCGGCGACAGCCTCGAGCTCAGCGTCGTGGCGGGCCGCGTCGAGGTCGGCGGCCCGGAAATGGGTAGCCGAGACCTGGCTCGGGGCATCGAAGGCGAGGCGCAGGCCGCGACCCGTCTCGTTGCGCAACTCGACCCAGCGGACGTCGGCGTGACCACCGTTCTCCTGGGGCCGGACGTAGCGGACCGCCTGGTCCTCGACGGTCCCCTGCCAGCGACCGAGCAGGCCGCCTCGTTTCCGGTCGGGATACGTCTCGTGCGGACCGGCGCCGAACCACTCGATCCGCTCGAGGCCAGGGACGGTCTCCAGGACGGTGCCGACCCGGGCGATGTCGGTCAACTCGGCGGGAATCTCGACCTGTTCGTCAAGTCGAACTCCCCCGCCGACCAGCGGGCTCAGGCGCTGGACCTGCTTGACCGAGATCCCGGCGGCGCCATGGTGGGTGCTCCGAACGACCGTCGTCAGCCCGTCCTGCTCGGTCGAATCGACCGACCTGTGCAACCGATCGAGACCCCAGGCAACCCATTGGGCGCCCATCCCACCGATCCGGTCGTTGTCCGTTGGGGCGCGCCACAGGCTGAGCGTCGGCGGTACGGCAAGCAGCGGGACGACGAGCCGAACGCCGTCCTCGAGCTCGACCCGCGACGCCGGCGCCGTGGCTGCCGACGCTGCCGTAGCTGCCGTGGCTGATCCCGCGACCGGGCCCGAGCCCACGGCGAGTTGTGCAGCGCACACCTCGAAGCCCGCCGCCGCCCAGGGCAGCTCAACCGGGGTCCGGAATCGGAGTGTCAGCCAGGCTTCGCGCCCGGCCACGCGGTCGGTGGCGGGCCAGCCCGGCAGATTGACGCTGGCACTCTCGCGTGGTCCAACGGCCGGAAGCTCGAGATCGCCCGAACCGAGCACGGCCGTTTCGGTCGTCAACTCCCAGGTGGCGGCCAACCAGCTCAAGTCGCGGACGTATTGGCGGTTCGACAGCGTGACTCGACCCGTCAGGAGGTCGGCGGCAGAGCCAGAGATCCGGACCGGTGCCGCGAGATGGCGGTGCTCCCAGAGGGCCGGCTTCGGAGCCCGATCGGGAAAGACCAGGCCGTCCAGGCAGAAGTTGCCGTCGTTCGGCTCGTCGCCGAAGTCGCCCCCATAGGCCCACCGCTTCGTGCCGTCGGGCAGCGTCTGGACCAGGCCGTGATCCCACCACTCCCAGATGAATCCGCCCTGCAGCCCGGCGGTCGACTCGATCGCGTCCCAGTACTCGGCCAGCGTGCCGTTGCTGTTGCCCATCGCATGGGAGTACTCGCTCATGATCAGCGGATGGAGCTGGGTCCCGTTCCTGGCGTGGGCCACGATGCCTTCGATCGGCGGGTACATCGGACAGGTGATGTCGCTGACCGTCTGGTCGGACCCCCACTCGAACCGGATCGCCCCCTCGTAATGGAGCGGCCGGCTCGGGTCGTAGCGACGGAGCCAGCCGGCGGCCGCGTCGTGGTTGGCGCCGTAACCCGACTCGTTGCCCAGCGACCACAGGATGATCGATGGGTGGTTCTTGTCCCGGATCGCCATCCGGGACACCCGCGAGACCCACGCAGCCAGGTAGCGCGGGTCCTCGCACAGCGAGGCCCAGAACGCATGGGACTCGATGTCGGCCTCGCTGATCACGAACAGGCCGAGCTCGTCACACAGCTCGACCAGCGCCGGCTCATTCGGGTAATGGGACGTGCGTACGGCGTTGAACCCGAACTGCTTCATCTGGACGAGGTCCGCCCGGATCGACGCCCGGCTTACGGTCCGCCCGGTGAACTGGTCGAAATCGTGCCGGTTCACTCCGTGGAGCAGGACCGCTGCGCCGTTGAGGAGCAGCTCGAGGCCACGGACCTCGACCCGGCGGAAGCCGATCCGCAGCCTCGCCTCCTCCACGACCTCACCGCCGGGGGCGCGCAGTACGACGCTGACCGGATAGAGGCTGGGCACCTCGGCAGACCACGGCTGGACAGCCGGAATGTCGATTCGCCAGGTCACGAGGCCGTCGAGGGGCGGGGCGATCCGGGCCTCGAGGGCGGGCCATTCGACGTTTGCCTCGCGCTGCGTCAGTGGGCCGCCGTAGGCGTGACGGGCCTGGAGTCCGCGCTCGATGAGCGTCGCCCGCTCGGGCCCATGGTCGCTGAACGCGGCCTCGGCCCGCACATTCGCGACCGGGTCACCCGAGCCGCCGGGCACGCCGACGATCGTCTCGACCGTCCAGCCCGGTTCCGGATCAACGCCGGCGAAGGCCACTTCGGCCCGGAACTCGAGGGTCCCGGTCGACAGGTCCTCGGCCAGGCCGCCGATCGCGCGGATCTCGGCCAGGTGAACCGGGCCGGTGCCATACAGGAAGACCGAGCGGGTGATCCCACCGTGCCACCACTGGTCCTGGTCCTCGATGAACGTCGCGTCGGACCACTTGATCACTCGCAGGCGGATCGTGTTGATCCCGGCGCTGACGACGTCCGTGACGTCGAACTCGGCGGCAAGGTGGGAGTCCTTGCTCAGCCCCACCTCGTGGCCGTTGACGCGGACGATCAGGAGGCTCTCGGCCGCCCCGACATGGAGGACGACGCGCCGTCCTGCCCAGCGCTCCGGCAGCTCGAAGGTCCGCTCGTAGATGCCCGTCGGATTTGCCTCCGGCACGTGCGGCGGCGTGCCCGCGAACGGCATCTGGACGTTCGTGTAGTGGGGCTTGTCGAACGTGTCCTGCATCGTCCAAGCGCCGGGCACGGTGATCTCGCGCCAGGTCCCGGTCGGCTCGCCATCCGCGCGGTCGAGCAGCTCGAACTGCCAGGTCCCGTCGAGCTCGAGCCGGTCGCCGTGGGGCACCGCGTGCATCGGCAGGCGGTAGAGGCTGATCAGCTCGGGGTTCTCCCAGAGGACGGCTGGCACGGGTGAATCACCTCCCGGTCGGATGGAACGGGCGGACGGCGGACGGCGGACGGCGGACGGCGTCAACGGTAGCCGATCTCGAGCCGCGGTCCGCGGTCCGCGGTCCTGCGGCCGGGGTCCTGCGGCCGGGGCCCTGCGGCCGGGGCCCTGCGTTCTTGCCAGATTCCGCCGGGAGCCGCGTTACGGTCGGATTCGGCGTGATTTGGGTGGAGAATCGGTCCGCTTCGCCGATCTCCACGCACGATCTGGGCCGGCCTGCGCCTCCCAGGTCCCGAATCGAGGCTCAACCCGACCATACCGCCGCTGGGGACGGAATATGGCAAGATCCAGCGCGTCCGCCCGCCCGCCGAACTCGGGACGAATGTCGCTACCAGACGCGCTAGCCTGCGGCCGCGATCTCGAGCCTCCGACCGGTTACCCTCGCTGCGTGGAAGCCGACGATCCCGATGTGCGACCAGCGACCCCCGCCGAGGCGACGGACGTGCGCGCGATGCACGCCGCGACGGGCGTCGCCTGGGATGAGGCGGCGGAGCGCTACGAAGGCTGGCTCGACGAGGCGATCGAGCTGATCCGTGGCGGCGGGAGCAACCTCTTCCCAGAGGAGGTCGAGCTGCTCGGCGACCTCCACGGGCAGTGCCGGCGCGCGATCCACCTCCAATGCGCCGGCGGCCGGGACACGCTGTCGCTCTGGCGACTCGGTGCCGACGAGGTGGTTGGCGTGGACCTGAGCCCACGGATGATCGACCTCGCCCGGCGTCTCACGGCGGCAACCGGCGCCCCGGCCAGTTGGTTCGTGTCAGACGTGCTCGACACGCCGCACGAGCTGGACGGCACCGCGAACCTCGTGTACACCGGCCGCGGCTCATTGCTCTGGCTCCAGGATCTGGATGCGTGGGCAGCAGTCGTGGCGCGGCTGCTCGTGCCGGGCGGCCGGCTCGTCCTGTTCGAAGGTCATCCGTTCGAGTGGCTCGTCGATGGCGACGAAGACGGTCGCTGGGCCCTGACCGACTACGACTACTTCGCCCGCCCCGAGGCCTCGCGCGGCTGGTCACCCGGATTCATCGACCACCTCTCGATCCCCGATGGCCAGCAGCACTGGAAGTTCTCACGCGCCTGGACCCTCGGCGAGGTCGTCACGGCCGTCGCGGGAGCCGGCCTCCGGATCGAGCGCCTCGTCGAATCGCCTCGTGACTGGTGGAGCGGCCACAGCGACATTGCCCCCGGAGAGCGGGGGCGCCTGCCCCTTTCGTTCGGACTGATCGCAACAATTACATCGAGGCCCGCTTCTCCCACAGGTCGTGGGCAAGCATGAGCACCACGGGGCTACGTCCGTCGCGGGCCCAGATGCGTGCCCGAGCTCCGACCACTGGACGTCGTCAATGCCGTGCGTCAGTTCGCTAGGCTCAGCCCGCCAGACGCCGGGCTCGATCGGGGTTCGGGGGCCGAGAGCCGACCTAGCCTCGACAGATTCCGCGTGCATGGTCGCTCTGAGCACAGGGGCCTAGCTCTGGGTGCAGTTCGCACCCGACGGCGCGGGTCGCTCGGGCAAGAATCCGCCACGCCACGCCCAGACGGTCAACGACTCCCCTCTGCCGAGCCCCTTCGCGCCGCAATTTGAGGCGCTCAGGCTTGGCGTTGTGCTCACAGCGACCATGCACCAAGAATCGGCCGGGCCAAGGAGCGTGGGTCGATCCAGAGGCCCCGGCCCAAGCGACGTGGGACGAGCCGCGCCGCGCCGCCGAACGTCAGGTGCCGTGCTCCCAGGACGCCATGTAGGCCACCTGCTCGGGCGTCATGGGGTCGAGGGTGATCCCGAGCGCCGCAAGCTTGAGCCGGGCGACCTCGGCGTCGATCTCCTCGGGCACGACGTAGACACCCGGCTTGAGCTCGGCATGGTGTTTCGCCGCGTACTCGGCCGACAGGGCCTGATTGGCAAAGCTCATGTCCATGACCGCCGCCGGGTGACCCTCGGCCGCGCCCAGGTTGACCAGCCGGCCCTCGGCGATCAGGTTGACCCGCTTGCCGCCCAGGTCGAACTCCTGGACGTTGTGGCGGACTTCGCGGACGTGGCCCTCGGCCATTTCACGCAACGCGTCCAGGTCCAGCTCAGCATCGAAATGGCCCGAGTTGGCCATGATCGCGCCCTCGCGCATCGCCGCGAAGTGCTCGCGCCGGAAGACGTTGACGTTGCCGGTGGCAGTGATGAACAGCTGGCCCCAGGGCGCAGCCTGCGCCACGGTCATCACCTGGAAGCCGTCCATCAGTGCCTCGAGCGCCCGGATCGGATCGACCTCGATCACCGCGACGTGGGCGCCGTGGCCGGACATCCGGGCCGCGATTCCCTTGCCCACCCAGCCGTAGCCGGCAACGACGACCTGCCGCCCGGCGATCAGGATGTTCGTCGCCCGGAGGATCCCGTCGAGCGTGGACTGGCCCGTGCCATAGCGGTTGTCGAAGAGGTGCTTCGTCTGGGCCTCGTTGACGGCCACGACCGGGAACAGCAGCTTGTTCTTGGCGGCCATCGCCTTGAGCCGGATCACCCCGGTCGTCGTCTCTTCGGTCCCGGCCTTGACCTCGGCGAGCTGAGCGGGCCGATGCTCATGGAGAAGGTTGACCAGGTCGCAGCCGTCGTCCATCGTGAGCTCGGGATGGGTGTCGGCAACCGCGTTGAGGTGGCCGTAATACGTGGCGTCGTCCTCGCCGTGGCGCGCGTAGCAGCTGATCCCGTAGGCGGCGACGAGGGCCGCGGCGACGTCGTCCTGGGTCGAGAGCGGGTTCGAGGCTGCCAGGGTGACCTGCGCACCGCCGGCCTTGAGCGCCCGCATGAGATTCGCCGTCTCGGTCGTGACGTGGAGGCAGGCGCCGATGCGCAGGCCCTCGAGTGGACGCTCACGCTCGAAGCGTTCGCTGATCAGGCGCAGGACGGGCATCTCGCGGGCCGCCCACTCGATCCGGCGGACGCCCTCATCGGCCAGGCCGAGGTCGGCGACATCGTGATCCGGCAGGTCAGTGGTGGGGGTGGTCATCAGGGTCGGTCTCCTTGCGGGCTGAGAGGAAACGCCGGAGCGGGCCGGGCAGGCCGGGCCATGGCGCCCCGACCCGGTGGACGAGTCGCTCCTCGAACCGGACGTGCTCCTGGTAGCCGAGCCGGCGATAGGCCTGCAACGCGGGCGGGTTGTCGGCCCGGACGTTGAGCACGACCTGGTCGCAGAAGCGGAGCAGCTCGGCGGTGACCGCCCCGGTGGTTGCCGTAGCGTAACCCCGGCCGCGGTACTCCACCTGGGTCAGGACGTTGCCCACGACGGCCAACCTGGCCGTCGGGCTGACGACGTGGGTCCCGGCAGCGGCCACCAGACGACCGTTGACCCGGACGCCGAAGTAGACGCCGTCGGCGATCGAGCTCGAGCCGAGCCACGATGCAAACCCAAGCTGGTACAGCCGGTTCAGCTCGCCGACCTCGATCGGCAGCAGCCGGCGGGTATCCGCGGGGTAGGGCCGGAACGTGGAGCGATCGACCCACATCCGGACCATCTGCGGCCCGGGATCCAGGCGATAGCTCGTCCCGACGGCCGGCAAGGCTGCCGGGAGGGCCGCTACGTAGGCGGCGCGCGGCTTGACCAGGTCGCGCAGGGCAGCCTCGATTCCGTCGTTCCGGCCCATCACGAAGAGCGGCTGTGGCGACAGGCCGGCGTACTCGAGGGCAACCGCCACCAGGTCTGTCCCGACGAAGGCGCCACCCCAGCGGGTCCGGCTGAACTCGCGATCGTCGAGATCGCAGATGGCATAGGCCGCGAAGAGGCGGTCCTGCTCGAGGAACTGGCGCAGGAGCACCCGGTCGGTCGTGGTCCGGGTAACGAGCCCGGCCTCGCGCCGCGACACGACGATGCTGGCCATCAGCCGGCGACCTCCGCCGCGGCAGGTGGGCCGACCGCATCCCCGGGCAATGGGCCGGGCGCGTCCGCGGCGGGTGCGCCGTCGCGGTCCGCGTACTGGGCGAGGTGGGCGGCCGCCTCGTGCTCGGACTTCGCGGCGACCGCCGTCGCCAGGGCAGGTCCGAAGGGCGCCCGAAGCACCCCCTCCTCGGTCACGATCGCGCTGATCAGCTCCGCCGGCGTCATGTCGAAGGCGGGGTTCCAGGCCTTGCCGAAGCGCGGCGCGATCCGGGTCTGACCAACGTGGAAGAGCTCGTCTTCGGAGCGCAGCTCGATCGGGATCGCGGAGCCGTCGGCCGTCGCCACGTCGACCGAGCTGAGCGGCGCGCAGACGTAGAAAGGCACGCCATGGCGAGCGGCCAGGACCGCCAACGGATAGGTCCCGATCTTGTTCGCGGTATCGCCGTTGGCGGCGATCCGGTCGGCGCCCACGAGGACGGCATCCACCCGGCCGGAAGCGAGCAGCGAGCCGGCCGCGCCATCGGCGATCAGGGTGTAGGGCACGCCGGCCTGGACCAGCTCCCAGGCCGTGAGCCGGGCGCCCTGGAGATACGGCCGAGTCTCGTCGACGAAGATCTCCAGCCGGCGGTTGGCCGACCAGGCCGCCTGAACGACGCCCAGGGCGGTCCCGAACTGGCCACAGGCGAGCGGCCCCGTGTTGCAGTGGGTCAGCAGCCGGAGCTCCCGGTCGGGCGTCGCCGGCAGGATCGCCAGGCCGTACTCGGCCAGCGCGGCGTGATCCCGGGTTGCCTCGGCGCAGATCGCGTCGGCCTCGGCCCGAAGGACGTTGGCGACGACCTCGCCGTCATCGCCCAGGTCCCCCAGCCGCTCGACCCGGGCGAGCATTCGATCGACCGCCCAGGCGATGTTGACGGCGGTCGGCCGGCTCTGGCGGAGAGCCGTTGCCGCGCCCCGGAGCAGGGCCCGTCGCTCCGATGGGGGCTGGCTGCGCGACTGCTCGGCCGTCAGGGCCAGGCCGTAGGCAGCCGCCTGGCCCAGTGCCGGCGCACCGCGAACCACCATCTCCCTGATCGCGACGGCGACCTGGCCGCCGTCGCTGCAGGGGTACTCGAGCAGCTGGCCAGGCAGCTTGCGCTGGTCGATGAACAGGATTCGATCCGCCTCCATCCGGAACGCCGTCCGGAACCCGCGCGACTCCCCGGGGGCCGGGTTGGCCAGGGCCGGTGCGGTCACGACCGCGCCGTCAGCCAGGGCGGCTGTCGCCGTGATCATCGGATTGACCGGCGCGACGGGCTGGTTGAGGCCCAGCGCCGCTTCCGGGTTGAGCAGGACTCCCGCGGCATCCGAGGCCGCTCGTTGGAGCGCCCCGGCCGCGCCGGCGGCCGTCGCCGCCGTGTGGATCACCTCGACCGCAAACTGGCGGAAGAAACGGCGCCGGCCCAGGTCCACCTCGGCGCCTGGGTCCGGGGCGGCGGCAGAGGGACTGGCCGGGAGGCCTTCCCGGTCGGACGAATCGCCGTTGGTTGGGTCGCTCACCGTGTGCGGCTCAGTAGCGGACGACGCTCTCGACCCGGATGCCCTGGAGCCGCTCGCGTCCCTTGAGGAACTCGAGCTCGACGAGGAAGCCCAGGCCGACCACCTCGCCCTGCAACCGCTCGACCAGGTCGATCGTGCCGCGGACCGTCCCGCCGGTGGCCAGGAGGTCGTCGACGATGAGGACCCGCTGGCCCGGTTGAATCGCGTCGCGGTGGATCTCGAGCGTGTTCGAGCCGTACTCCAGGGCGTATTCAACGGTGATCGTCTCGGCCGGCAGCTTGCCCAGCTTGCGCACGGGCACGAGTCCGGCCTTGAGCAGGTAGGCCATCGGGGCGCTGAAGATGAAACCACGCGATTCCATGCCCACGACCAGGTCGACCTTGTCCCCGCGCCACGGCTCGAGCATCAGGTCGATCGACTCCAGGTAGGCAGCCGGGTCCTTCAGCAGCGTGGTGATGTCGTAGAACAGGATGCCTGGCTTCGGGAAATCGGGAATCTCGCGAATCCTGGCGCGGAGTTCCTCGGCGGACATTCGGCTTGGGGCCTCCGGTGAGGTGGCTGGCTCAATCGCAGGAGTGCACCTGCGGAGGTTGCAGTCTACCGCGCCTCCAGCGCCGCGCGAGCCCGGGTTAGCGGGCCGCCCAGCCGGCCTGACAGGCCGAAGCCGACGAGACCAACCAGCGCCCCGACCGCGAAGGCGGCGAGCAACCCGCCCCAGGCTGGTTCGCCGACCCGGGCGGCGATCGCGATCAGGGCGCCGGCCACCCCGGTCCCCAGGGCAGTGCCCAGGACATCGCTGAGCTGGAGTGCCGCAGTTGCCGCTCCCTGGCCATCGAGCGGGGCCTCGGCGAGGACGATCAGCGAGAGCGGCGCGTAGCTCAGGCCCATGCCCAGGCCGGCGATCGCCCAGGCGAGCATGGCCACCACCACGGGCACGCCGGGCGACAGGACCAGGGCCAGGATGGCGATGCCGAGCAATACCAACGCGAAGCCCCAGGCGACAAACCGGCGCACCCCAAGGCGATCGACGTGGCGGGCCTGGATCCAGGCGCCGACCGTCCAGGTCAGGGTCGCCACCGTCAGCGCGAGCCCGGCCGCGCTGGCGTCCATGCCACGCCAGCTGATCAGGGCCAGCGGCACGTAGGCGTCAACGCTGAAGAAGGCGAAGGTCAACAGTCCGCGAACGAGGATGGCGGCAGGCAGGCCGGGTTGGGCCACGAGCGTCCCGGCCGGGGTCAGCCGCTGGAATGCCGGGAGGCCGATCGCGATCCCCAGCCCGATCAGGGCGAGACCTGGGAAGAGGGTCGCACTCGTCAGGCCCACGACCAGCAGGCCGGCGCCACCGGTCAACAACAACGCCCAGGTCAGGCGCCCGCGGAAGAGCCCCGCGGCCGGACGGATCCCCTCCGCCTCGGGCACGACCGGCTCAGACGCTACCCGGGCGATTGCCGGAATCGTCAGGAGCCCGGCGATCACGACGAGAGGCAGTAGCCCGAGGAAGACGAGCCGCCAGCTGGCGTGCTCGGCAATCAGGCCACTGATCGCCGGGCCGATGATCCCGGGCACGACCCAGGCCGTCGACAGGACGGCAAACATCCGGGGCCGAAGGGCCGGCGGCAGTGCCCGGGCGATCGCGACGTAGGCCACCGGCGCGATCCCGCCGGCCCCGAAGCCCTGCAGCAGTCGAGCGCCGACCAGGACCGCCATCGACGGGGCGAGCCCGCCGATCAGCAGGCCGGCGGCAAACAGGCCGAGGCCGATCGTCAACGGGCGGACCAGGCCGCCCCGGTCGATCAGCCCGCCCAGGATGACGATCCCGACGAGGTCGCCCAGGAAGAACGAGCTGAAGACCCAGCCGTACAGCTCGATCCCGCCCAGCTCCCGGGCGACGATCGGCATCGCCGTCGCGACCGCCAGCGATTCGAACGCCACGAGCGTGATCGTGAGGACGAGGCCGACCGAGATGGCCCGCCGTCCGGCCGAGAACAGGCCGCCTGCCTCGACCGGCCAGGCCGCCTCAGGCATCGTCGCCGGCGGGGTTCACCTCGGACAGGCGGGCGACGACGGCCTGGGTCAGTCCCCAGCCCAGCCGCGGATCACGAGGCAGGCGGATCCGGACCTGGTTGCTGGCGAACGTCACATCGCCCGGACGCACCCCAGGCAGGCCCAGGCCGGCCGCCCGCTGCCCGCCCCCGGCCGGTCCGAGCAGGCGCATCGCCGTCGCCCGGCTCAGGGCGCCGAACCGGACGACAAGCTGGCCGTCCTCGCGCGAGATCGAGGCGATCCCCGCCGCCTCGGCCGCGAGGCGCAACTCGGCCACCTCCACCAGGCGCACGACCGGCAGGGGCAGCGGACCGAATCGATCGGCCGCCTCGCGCCGGAAGGCGCTCAGGTCGTCGGCATTGCGGGCCCGGGCGAGGCGCCGGTAGAGCTCCAGCTTCTGGGCTACGTCGGGCACGTATTCGTCAGGGAGATGGGCCTCGATCGGCAGGTCGAGGACTGCCTGGGTCGGCGGCAGGTTCGGCTCGCGCTCCTCACGCCGGGCCTTGACCTCCTCGACGGCATCGGCCAGCAGCCGGCTGTACAGGTCGAAGCCCACCGCGGCCATGTGGCCGGACTGCTCGCCGCCGAGGATGTTGCCGGCACCCCGGATCTCGAGGTCGGACAGCGCGATCTGGAAGCCGGCCCCCAGCTCGGACGCATTGAAGATCGCCTGGAGCCGCTTGCGCGCCTCGTCCGACAGGCGCTCACGGCGGCGATAGAGGAGGTAGGCGAACGCCCGTCGGCTGGACCGTCCCACCCGGCCCCGGAGCTGGTAGAGCTGGGCCAGCCCGAGCGTGTCGGCCCGGTCGATGATGATGGTGTTCGCGTTCGGGATGTCGAGCCCCGACTCGATGATCGTGGTGCACACGAGGACGTCAGCCGCTCCGCCGGCGAAGGTGATCATCACCTGCTCCAGGCTGCCTTCGGGCATCTGGCCGTGGCCGACCACGATCCGAGCGTCGGGCAGCATCCCGCGCAGTTGCTGGGCCTGGGCCTCAATCGTCTCGACCCGGTTGTGGACGTAGAAGACCTGGCCACCCCGGTCGAGCTCACGCTCGATCGCGTCCCGGACGAGCCCGGCGGTGGCCTCGGCGACGCGCGTCTGGATCGGCAGGCGATCCTCCGGCGGCGTCTCGATCACGCTCAGGTCGCGCACCCCGGCCAGGGCCAGGTTGAGCGTCCGCGGGATCGGCGTGGCCGACAGGGTCAGGACGTCAACCTCGCGCCGGAGCCGTTTCAGGCGTTCCTTGGCCGCGACGCCAAAGCGCTGCTCCTCGTCGACGACGACCAGCCCCAGGTCGCGGAAATGAACATCCCTGGAGAGCAGTCGATGGGTGCCGATCACCAGGTCGACCGAACCGCTGGCCAGGCCGGCGATCGTCGCCGCCTGCTCTCGGGCCGGGACGAACCGGCTGAGCAGCCGTACGGTCAGCGGGAACGCGGCGAATCGCTGCGAGAACGTGGTGTCGTGCTGGGCGGCGAGCACGGTCGTCGGCACGAGGACGGCCACCTGGCGGCCGCCCTGGATCGCCTTGAACGCAGCCCGGATCGCCACCTCCGTCTTGCCGTAGCCAACATCGCCAACGACCAGGCGATCCATCGGCCGGCGCGACTCCATGTCGGCCTTCGTCTCCGCGACCGCCCGGAGCTGGTCGACCGTCTCCTCGTACGGGAAGCTCGCTTCCATCTCGCCCTGCCAGGGCGTATCGAGCGCAAAGGAGTGGCCCTCAGCACCGGCGCGGGTCGCGTAGAGCTCGAGGAGCTCCTCGGCCAGGTCGTCGACGGCCTTCTTGACCCGCTGCTTCGTGCGCAGCCAGTCGGTGCCCCCGAGCCGGCTGAGGGCCGGGTGTTCGCCACCGGAGTAGCGGCTCACCCGGGCAATCTGCTCGACCGGCACGTAGATCCGGTCGCCACCGGCGAAGCTCAGCTCGAGGTAGTCGCGTTCCTCGCCCGAAGCACCGCGCCGGAGCATCTGCTCGTAGCGGGCGATGCCGTGGTCGATGTGGACGACGAGGTCGCCTGCCGCGAGCCGCTCCAGGATGTCCCGCGGAACGACCCGCCGGAGGGCCTTCGGACGGCGGACGCGAACCGAGCCAAAGAGCTCGCGATCGGTGATCACGAGCAGGCCGTCCGGGCCGCCACTGAAGCCACCGTTCAGGCTGCGCTCGATCAGGGTGATCGTACCGGGCGGCGGGGCGACAAGCAGCTTGTTCGTGACCCCAACCGGCCGGCCGGCCTCCGAGAGCAGCTCGGCCAGGCGGGGTGCCTGATCCGAGGCCAGGATGATCCGGACACCCTCCGCGCTCCATCCCTCGAGCGACTCGGCCAACCGGCCGGTCCGGGCGGCCGGCACGACCGGCTCGCGCCAGCCGAAGAGATCACCCGACGACAGGCCCCGGGCGGCCATCGACGTGCCGGCGGCCTCGCTCGCCTCGGACTCCCAGGTGAGCTCCAGGGTCCGCGACCGGACCAGCCGGCTCTTCCAGTCGCGCGGCCCCAGGTACGTGACCGGCCAGTCCTTCGGCAGCTCGCCCGCGGCCACGAGCTCGGTCCGGCGCTCGTCCGCCTGGCGCCACAGGAATTGAGCCGCCTCGGCCAGGTCGCCCGGCTCGTCGAGGATGACCAGGGTCTCTGGGGCGATGTGGTCCAACCCGGTGGCCGGGCAGATGATGCCGGCCCAGATCTCGGCAGCATCCCCCGCATGGAGCGCCCGTCCTCCCTCGGAACGCGCGGTTGCCGCATGCGCCCCTTCGCTGCGCGTCCCCTCGAACCGGGCGAGGTCGACCACAAGGCGCTCGGGCAAACGCGCCACCGCCTTGCCCAACCCGGTCCGGATCAACTCTGCGCCGCCGGCCGGGATGAGGAATTCGGTGGCCGGCAGGAGCTCGATCGAGCCGATCCGCTCGGTCGTACGCTGGTCGGTCGGGTCAAAGCTGCGCAGCGAATCGACCTCGTCGCCGAACAGCTCGATCCGGACGGGCAGGGCCGAGCCGGGCGGGAAGACATCGACGATCCCACCCCGCCGGGCGAACTCGCCCCGACCGGCCACTTCGATGACCGGCTGGTAGCCGAGACCGAGCAGCTCGAGCAGGAATCGGTCGAGCACGAGCCGATCGCCGGGCACGAGGCGGCGCGGCTGTGCGGGCAGATCGGCCGCGGTCAGGGTGTGCTGGAGGAGTGCCTGGACGCTGGCGACCAGGACCCGGGCAGTGCCGCTGCGCCAGGCCGCCAGCGCCGCGACCCGGGCGGCGGTCTCATCGGGGACGAGCTCACTCCGCTCGTAGGCCAGGGCGGTCCGCGGCTCGAGCACCACGACCAACCCGGGGTCACCCAGCCAGGCCCCGAGCTCCTCCGCCAGGCGGTCGCCGATCTCGGAATCGCGGGCGATCCACAGGAGGCGCTCGCCGGTCGCCACCAGGGCCGCCCCGAGGAAACTCTTCGCCCCGTGCGGGATCGTCGTCAGGCCCGCGTGGCGCCCGCTCGAAGGGAGGGCCCCAGTCGCCAGCCCGATGCGCTCCCGAAGGGCGCCGAACGAGCCCGTGGCCACGAGGAGTGGCGGCAGGGCCGAGAGGTCGGGCACACGGCGCGCTGCTCGGGACACTGCCGCCTGCACGGTGGCCCTGGCCGCGGCCGACCTGACGACTTCGGCTGCCTCAAGGCGGCGAGCGTCGTCCACCTCGGCATCGACCGCTGCAACGTCGAAGTCGACGGCCGTCGATTCGGTCTTCGCCTTGCGCTCGGCGTACTCGCTCGAGATCCGCTCGACGAGCCGGCGCTCGGCACCGCGTTTGCCCCGGAACGGCGGACGCTCGTTCATTCCTCGGTGTCGGCCGGGCGGGGCTTGCGCCAGCCGGTCTTCGTCCGGCGCACGCCATCGCTGCCCGGCGGTCCGTCGACCTCGCCCGGCGCGGCCAGTCGCTCGGCATCGGCCGGGCGGAGCAGGAAGCTGTTGAAGCGGTTGGCGGCCTTCGAGGTGCCATCTCGGGCCCAGGCCTCGACGGCGTCCGCGGCTGCCTCGAGGAACTCATCGAGGCGTCCCTGCTCATCGGCGCTGAACGCGGAGAGAACGTGGTCGAGCGCGCCGTGATCGGGATCGCCGATCCCCACCCGAAGCCGGCTGAAGCCCTCGTTCGAGAGCTCGTCGATGATCGAGCCCAGACCGTTGTGGCCACCCGCGCCCCCACCCTCGCGGAAGCGCAGCTTGCCGAACGGCAGCGCGAAATCGTCGGCCACGACGAGCAGGTCGACCAGCGGCGCGTGCTCGCGAGCAAGGACCTTGCGGACGGCCAGGCCCGAGTCGTTCATGAACGTCAGGGGCTTGACCAGGATGAGATCGAGGCCCCGGAAGCGACCCTGGACGACCGAGCTCGCATCGCGCGTCCGGCCGCGCCCTGACCAGCCGGCCCGATCGGCAATCCGATCGAGCACCATCCAGCCGGCGTTATGGCGGGTCTTCGCGTACTGGCTGCCTGGGTTCCCCAGGCCAACGACGATCTTCACCGATGCTCCGTGGCATGCCGAAGGGGCCCAAACCGTCCTCGGCGGGCCACGCCCCGATGGTATCAGCGTCGTGCGACCCGGGCCTGACCCGGCCCGCGTCCCTGGCCCAAGGTTCGGCCGCCGCGCCAGGCTGTCGGGCGGCCTGGTGGCGGCCTGGTCCGAGCCCTGGTCCGAGGCCTGGTCCGAGGCCTGGTCCGAGGCCTGGTCCGAGGCCTGGTCCGAGCCCTGGTCCGAGCCCTGGTCCGAGCCCTGGTCCGAGCCCTTGCCGTCGCTATATACATCCCAGGTTTAGTGGACGCGCCTGCGTGCCGGAATCGGTGCTCGCGGAGCTCCCCGGTGACCCTCGGGCCACCGGTCCATGCACGAAACCCGGTCAGCGGACCAGCCCAGACCTGCCCGGACCGGCAATCGACGCCGGAAACGTGCTCGCTAGACCTGGGATGTCTGCGGCGGACGTCGGCGCAGATCGGACCTGGTCTTCTCATCCGCACGGCGACCCACCTCGTCGGCGTCGAGATCGAGGGCCCGAGCCAGCCCTTCCTGCTCGTCAGCTCTGCGGAGCGCGATCGCGGCCAGGACAGCCTCGACCGGGCTGGCACTCCACCTTGCGTTGAGGACATCAACGTGACGATTCATGTGGCTCGGCGTGCATCGACGACTGCCTTGACCCCGCTGGCGTCCTGGTCGGCTTCACCCTTGACAGGCCGATGGGGCGGGCGCACGTTTGCCTCATGGGAGTACAGCCTCCTGGGATAGCCGCCGATGCGGCGCGCAAGGCTCTCCCTGCGAACCAGGTGGCCAGGATCGGCTCGATGTTCTTGCCCAGGTTCCGTGTCCGCCGGGCCGCGGCGCGATTCCTTGCGGCCCTGTTCGTGGTGCTCGGCCTGGCGGGCTGTTCAGCGACGCCCGGTGCGACCGTCCCGGCTGCGACGACGCCCGGCGTGACGGCCCCACTTGCGACGACTCCGGTTGCGACGTGGCCGGTGTCGCCCGAACCGCTCCCAGAGGCCACGTCGGGCAGCGCGGATGCGAGTCTCACCTGTGGCGGGCGGACGTTTCCCGCATCCGGGCTGGAGGCTCCGACGGGCGCGGAGAAGGCGTCCGGCCCGGAGTTCGACGCCTTGCGGGCAACTCTGGCGAAGCTCGCCAGCGAGTTTCCCGGCGCCTCGGGCTGGTCGTGGCGATTGGCCGGTCGCGATGCGAGTGGCGCGATCTTTCTGGCCCAGACCAACGCGCTCGAGCCTCCCGTCTGGGTCTCGGTCGAAGTGACTACCGGTGCGAACGGCTGGCAGCCGGGGAGCATGGGCCAGTGCAACCTGCGGGTCGTCCTCTCAGCGGAATACGGACCGGCGAGCTGGGCGCTCGACCCAGCATTCCCGGCTCCGACAGCCGACACGACCGAGCTCCACCTCCTGGTCTGGGAGGTGGCATGCTCGAGCGGGTCGCCAGCGACCGGGCGGATGTCGGCGCCAGTCATCGAATCCACCTCCTCAACATTGACCATTACCATCGGGGTCCGACCACTCCCGGCTGCCCCCGGGACCGCATTCACCTGCCCAATGCCAAAGGGGACGCCGGCAAGCCTGCGCCTGTCAGAGCCGCTCGGGAATCGGACGCTGCTCGATGGCGGAACCGTGCCGCCAGCCCCGCCGTCGCCAGCGTTCGGCTGACTCCTGTCGCCTTCGGGTGGCCAGCCGAAGCGGGCACGTCGCGCCCCGTTGGCCGGGAGTTGGAAATGTCACTCGACGACGATCGCGGCTTCGCCCGATGCCGAGCTCATCCCATCCTTACGAGGGCCGGTTGAGCACGTCCTTGTCCGCGGTCACGGGATCGGCCGGCGATGCCGGCCACGCCTCTAGCCGGCTGTCCGCGAGCAGATCGTTGATCAGTTCCGTCGAGCCGCCGACAAAGGTCGAGTCGAGGTCGATCTCGCTCGCCACGAACCAGCTCCGATCAGCGGGCCAGATGAGGTTGGGTGATTCCCGGTGGAGGGTGGCAGCCGATGGCGCTGGTGGTCGATGGCTCACCTTCTCGGTCTTTTTCGGCCACACGAAGGCCCGCGCACGCTCGCGAAACCCGATGGACCTTCTGTCGAGGGCCCTCATTCGAAGGGAACCGTCCGAGAGATCCTCCCGCCACCCGAGATCCGAGATCGCGACCAGCGGTCCCTCGAACAACAGGTACGTCCTGTTCGGCAGCCCGAGCTTCGCCGCCAGCCGCATTTCAACGGCCATCCAGTCGATCCAGCCGTAGCCCTCCCACAGGCCGAAATGGCATCGGTCGGGCATCGTCGTGTGTCGGGCAAGGACATCGGACAGGGCCTCAAGCGTGGCGGGCGGTAGTGCTCCGTCATGCGGAGGCGCGGTGAAAGGCCTCGGCACGGAGGGACGCCCTCGTTCGCGCGCCATCGGCTCGAACTCGGCCATGGCATGCGCCGATCCGCCGGACCAGGCGGCAACCGTGGCCCACCGAACCGGCGCCCCATCGGCCGCCCAGGCCGGATGCAGGATCCGCGCATAGGCCTCGAAGACCGGCGGGACGAGCGCTCGAACGCCACTACCGAAAGGGCCGATCGTCTCCTCAATCCAGGACGCAGCCGAGTCGTCGTTGGCAGGGCGGAGCATTCCGTCCGTTCTCATCTCGGCATTCTGACCGGCCTCCGGGGTTCCATCACGCAGCACGCCAGGGCCTCCCGGCGGGTCCCGGCGTCCGCGCTCGTGAGCACTGACAAGGTTCACGGAATGGGCATTACACCTGGGGTACTCAGCCCTTGACGGCCGGGAGGGTTCGGCGCAGCGTTGGACTCGGATCGCCGTCGGTCTCGACGGTGGACTTCAGAGGAGCGAGATGCCCGAACCCAAGCCCAAGCAGGCGGTCCGCAACGCCGGGGCGTTCCTCAATCCCGACTCGTACTCGATGATCCCCGTGCCGATGAGCACGCTCAGCGACGAATACCACGATGCGCCCACAGAGCCTGAGGACTCCGAGCGAGTCCCGGAGCCGGAGCCGCCGAGCCGCATCCGTCGCGTCGTCGATCGGCTGGTGCGTCGCCCGAACCCGTAACCGGCGGTCAGGTACAACGGCCTCGGGCGTACCTCCGCGTGTGATACAGCCAGGTACGCGGAACGGCGGACCCTACGGCATCGACCAGCGTGCAGGCGGAATCTCGAAGGCCACAACCGTGGCGGCGGTCACTGGGCCGCCCCTCTGGGTGCCGATTTCCACTGCGGCGACCTTGTCCGTGCCCACGAACCTCACATAGGCACCCTGGAGAGGTCCTGCGACGGCCGGGCAGCTGTACACCCCCGACGGGAACGGGCCGCCACAGTTGAAGCTGAACGGGCCGATCGTGACAGCCTTCACCGGGTAGCCGAGGCTCATTACCGCGTTGAGGACGGCGTTCTCAGAGGAGGTCGAACAATAGGCGGGGGGCGGGGAGGAAGCTCCAAGTCCGCTCGTGATCGGTAGGCACACGAAGACGATGCTCGCCATCGGAGACGGGCTCGGCGTCGTGGAGAGCGTGGGCACACTCGTCGGCGAAGGCAAACCGGTCGGCGTCGAGGACGGCAGCGGCATCGCGCATCCCGCGAGCAGGACACAGAGCAGGGCGGCGGCGAACGTCCTCATCGTCACGCAGACGGTGCACGGGCCCCGCTGGTTGCGCCAGGGCAACTCGTCGACTGCCTGCGCCAGCCAAGGTGTGGTATGGCGACCTTCGCTGAACGACTCGGATCGCCCGCTGCCTGGACTTGGTTGACGCCGGGACGGGCTTACGGCGCGGACGACCCCCCGCCCCGGTCCTCCAGTTCCCACGCGTGATCCATGACGTGCTGGGCGGTCCGGCGCACGAGGAACTGGATCGGCCAGGTCCGCGCGGGCTTGCCTTCGGCGTTGTAGGCGCGGATCGCAGCGAGGTACGCCTGCCGGTGGGCCGTGAGGCCGTCCGGGGTGAGGACGATCTCGCGCGGGGTCCGGACCTCGACCTTGCGCGAGAACTGATCGGCCTCGCTGGCGTACACGTGGCGGATGATCTGGTCGCGACTGCGCCCGGCGCTCCGCAGGCCAGCGCGGAGCTCGGCCGAGACGCGGCTCGCGATGTCGTCGAACTCGGCCCAGCAGGCGCATAGGAGGTCGAGCCGCCGTTCCAGGTCGGCCGGAGACAGCACCTCGCCCTCGATCTGCGACGGCACGTGCGCGATGCCCCAGAAGTCGGTCGAGCTCGACCCGGGGACGCGTTCGACGACCATCATGTCGCGCGCCCGTGCGAAGGCGTCCTCCGTGCCGGCCCGCTCGGCGACGCCCGCGTACCTCGGGTGGTACGTCGATAGCTTGTCGAGTGCCTCGTCCTCCGACGTCCCCCAGCGATCGAGGCCGGGCCAGTCCATTGCACCCGCAA
>JADGQK010000038.1 GCA_017881915.1 Chloroflexota bacterium
CCCGTCCGCCCGCCCGGAGCCTGAGCCTGCCTTCGAGGACGACGACGCCAACCTCCCGGTCATCGCCCGACCGACGGAGGCTGGCTCCCGCAACGAGCTCATGCGCGGCGAATGAGATCCAGTGCCAGCCGACCCCGCCCAGGCCGGCCGGTTCGGTCGCCGGATCAACCCGGACGGTCGCGCCGTCGGTGCCCGGGGATGCCGCTCGGCGCAGGAGTTCGCTCATCGAAGGCGTGCCTCTAGGTCGGATCGCCGCTCGGAGCCGGACGCCAGCATCAAATGAACCGTCGCTCGGTCGTGACGTGCTTGTCATACGCCCGGCGTGCCTCGCGCACGGACTCGGAGGTGCTGACCTCCGCAACGGGGACGTCCCACCACGATCCGTAGTCCGGCACCGCGACGGACGGGTCGACCTCGACCACGATCACGGTTGTCCGATCTGCGCCTCGGGCATCACGGAGGGCCGCCGCGAGCTCCGCGGCGCTGTCGGCCCTCAGAATATTGGCACCCAGGCTGGCCGCGTTGGCGGCGAAATCGATGGGCAGAATGGGACCTGAGAGTTCGCCGGTAGCCGGATCGCGGAAACGAAACGAGTTGAACTCGTTGTGACCGCCGCAGGCGCCGGAGAGGTTCTTGATGCACTGGAAGCCGTGGTTATCGAGCAGGACGACGGTCAGGCGCCGGCCCTCCTGGACGGAGGTTGTGAGTTCGGCGGAGAGCATCAGGTAGGAGCCGTCGCCGACCATGACGTAGACCTCGGCCTCCGGTGACGCCATCTTCACCCCGAGTCCGCCGGCGATCTCGTAGCCCATCGTCGAGTAGCCGTATTCCACGTGGTAGTCGCCGGGCCGCTCAGTCCGCCAGAGCTTGTGGAGGTCGCCCGGCAATCCCCCGGCGGCCTGGACAAGGACGTCCCCTGGCCCGGCCGCCTGGTTTACGAGCCGGATCACTTCCGGCTGCGACAGGTGGACCGGGCTGTGGAGATCCAGGACCCGATCGACCTCGGTATTCCAGGCCGTGCGCAGCCGCTCGTTCGTCGCCCGCCGTTCCGGGTCGACCCCGGCCCAGCCTCGCCCATCGAGCGCAACCTCGAGTTCCTCGAGCCCGACGCGAGCATCCGCCACGAGGGCGGTGGCCGCTGCCTTCGCGGCGTCGAGCTCGACGACATTGAGGGCCACGAACCGGACGTCGGGGTTCTGCCAGGCGGTCCAGCTCGCAGTCGTGAAGTCGGCCAGTCGGGTGCCCAGGGCGATCACGAGGTCAGCATCGCGGGCAGCGGCGTTCCCGGCCGACCCGCCGGTCACCCCGATCGCCCCGAGCTGCAGCGGATGGTTCCAGGCGAGTGAGCCCTTGCCGGCCTGCGTCTCGACGACCGGGATCCCGAAGCGGGTCGCGAATGCCGCGAGAGCGTCCGACGCGTCGCTGTAGATCACCCCGCCGCCGGCAACGATGAGCGGCCGTTGACTCCGGGAGATGAGGTCTGCAGCGCGCTGGAGTGCGGCCCGGTCCGGCCGGGCACGAGGGATCCGGTGGACCCGCGGCTCGAACAAGGTCGTCGGGAAGTCGAACGCTTCGGCCTGGACATCCTGGGGCAGCGCCAATGTGACCGCACCGGTCTCCGTGGGTGAGGTGAGGACGCGCATCGCCGCCGGCAACGCCGAGATGAGCTGTTCTGGGCGGTTCATCCGGTCCCAGTAGCGGGAGACCGGTCGAAGGCAGTCGTTCACCGATACGTCCTGGCTCTCCGGCCGCTCCAGTTGCTGGAGCACAGGGGTCACTCGGCGGCTGGCGAAGATGTCACCAGGCAAGAGCAGGACCGGCAGTCGGTTGACGGTGGCCGTCGCAGCCCCCGTCACGAGGTTCGTGGCGCCGGGACCGATCGAGGTCGTGCAGGCGAACGCCCGCAGGCGGCGGCTCCGCTTCGCGAACGCGACGGCAGTGTGGACCATGCCCTGCTCGTTGCGAGCCTGGATGTAACGGATCCGATCCTGGGCCGCCTCCAGCGCTTCACCCAGGCCGGCGACGTTACCGTGGCCGAAGATGCCCAGGACACCCTCGAAGAAGCGATGCTCGTCGCCGTCGCGTTCGACGGACTGGGCTGTGATGAATTCGACGATTGCCTGGGCGGCGGTCAGCCTTCGCGTTCTCGACATGGCGGGTTTCCCTGCGCGGCTGGGTGGCCCGGCTGCGGGCCCTGAACGGGCAGCGTAATCGATACCACTCCTGAGGCGTAAGGAACCGAAGTCACCCGGCTGTCTTCGACGGGTCGATCACGGAGTCGGCCTGTGCGGCCATCGATCCGGCCTGCGGCGCCGACCGAACCTATCGAGCAGTGCGGGGACCCGGATGCAGACCACGGAGTGGAACAGGCGGAGCGGCGACCTGCCATACGAGGCCGGAGGTGGCCCTGCTGGGAGAGCTCCGGGCGGCTGGCGTGCATGTCCTGAACGTCGGCGATTCGGTCCGACCGCGCAACCTCTACCACGCCGTGAAGGAGGGGTCCGCGTTCGGCCACGACGTCGACGCCAGGTCAGGCCCGGCCCGCGGCCACCTCCCCGGCTCGGCTCCGCCCGGACATCAGGATGAGGTCCTCGTGGAGCTCGAACCAGACACTGTGGTAGCTGTCGACCCTCGGTGACGCCACATAGCGTGGGTCGCCGTCGGCCGCAAGGCGTGCCGCCCGGTCGAGACGAGCCGCATAGGTCCCCAACCGCGCGAGCGAAGCTACGAGCGGAGAGAGCCAGCGGACCGCCTCGCCGTTGAGGACCGCCAGGTCAGCGAGCACGCGCGCGTCGTACGCCGGATCGGAGTGGTCGTTGAGTGTCTGCAACCCGTCAATGGCGCGCATCTGCCATGCGGTCACCGTCTCCTTCATCCGACGGTCGAGCACGAGGAAGGCATCGAGCGCCGCGATCGCCCGTTCCCTCCCCCACCGATCCCGGTCGTCCGCGAGCAACTCACTAGCGGCGGCCTTGCCCTCGGGCGCCAGCCGGTAGGAGCCGGCCACGAGCTCCACCAGGGCGTCGGCGAGAAGCCGGTCGAGGCACGCTCCGATCTCCTCGAGTCTCGAGAACTGCGCCTCCGCAAGCCCGGCGGGCGTGGCATAGCCCTTGATCGCGAGGCTCCGAATGACATCCTCCCGGGTGGTCAACGAACGGCCTTCCGTCTGCTCCGGCGCAGGCTCACCTGCCGATTTGAGCGCCGCCCGGGCAGATCGAGCCAGGCCTCCGACCCCGATGCCCAGCTCGCGCGCCCAGGCCAGGAGCGTCTCCGCCTCGGGGACGATGGCGACCCTTGTGGCCAGGACACCCTCGAAGACCTCGCCCGTGCTGCCGTCGATCGTGATCGGCGTTGCGGGCGCGAGCAGCCGGCCTCCGATCGAGACGCCGTCCTCGCTGACGAGCACGGCGGAGGCCCCCACGACCGCGGGGATCCCCCAGCCGCGGGCGACCACCGCGGCATGGCTGGCGAGACCACCGCGGGAGGTGAGGAGGCCTGCCGCCCGGGCCATCCCATGGACGTCGTCCGGCGATGTCTCGGAGCGCACGAGGATCACCGAGCGGCCCGCCTCGGCGGCCTTGACCGCGGCCTCGGGTGTCGTCGCAATCTCGCCCGTGGCCACTCCCGGCGATGCGGGCAGGCCGGTGGCGAGCGGGACGACATCGGCGCTGCGCCCAGTCGTCACGCGAGGTGGGTTGGCCAGGAGATGGGTGACACGCTCGACCGCCTGGGCCCGGGTCAGCGGGAAATCGTGCGCCTCGGCCATGTCGACCGCGATCCGGAGGGCCGCCTGAGGGCTGCGCTTCCCGATCCGGCATTGGAGCAGCCACAGCTTGCCATGCTCGATCGTGAACTCGACGTCGCACAGGTCCCGGTGGAAGCGTTCCAGCGCCGAGGCATCACCTTGAAGCTCGCTCGCCACGGCCGGCAGGCGGACCGCGAGCTCAGCCAGGGATTCGGTCTGGTGGTTGCCCGCGACGACGTCCTCGCCCTGCGCGTTGAACATCACGTCGCCGTACATCGTCGGCTCGCCCGTGGCCGGGTTGCGCGTGAACAACACGCCCGTGCCCGAGTCGACACTCCGGTTTCCGAACACCATCGTCTGGACCGTCACGGCGGTCCCCAGATTGTCCGCGATGCCCTCACGCTCTCGATACGTCCGGGCCCGGTCGCTGTTCCACGAGCGGAACACCGCTTCGATCGCCGCTCGGAGCTGGACCCAGGGATCGTCGGGGACGACATCGACACCGACGACGTCCTTGAACATCTGCTCGAACCGGGTCCGGCAGTCGGCCGCGAACTGCGGGCTGGCCGAGGCGGCCGCCAGGCCCCGCGTGGTCTCGTCGTTGAGGCCCAGGTTGAGGATCGTGTCCATCATCCCTGGCATCGAAACGGGGGCGCCGGAACGAACCGAGACGAGGAGCGGGTCATTCGGGTCCCCGAAGCGCCGGCCGATGCGCCGCTCGATGGTCGCCATGTGCTCACGGATCTGGGCGTCGAGCCCATCCGGCCAACCGCTCGCGAGGTACGCATTGCAGGCAGCCGTCGTGATCGTGAACGCCGGCGGTACCGGCAACCCAAGGTCGAGGGCCATGATCGCGAGGTTGGCCGCTTTGCCACCCATCAGGGCCCTGACCTCCCCGAATGGAAGACTGTGGCGATAGTCTGAGTCGTAGACCCAGCTCACGTCCGCCGCACGATCTCCTCGCGGCTCAGCCATCGCGGCACTCCTGGAGCTGATCGGCGGTCTGGGTGGCTACGGCGGTTACCTCACTGGAAGGCTGTGCCGGCGACGCGGAGATTCCTCAACCGGACTTGATGTCTGGATCGGGCAGGACCACGTCGCGGATCGCCCCAACGAGGTCGTGGTAGGACTTGATGAAGCCGCGCAGCGTCCTGACCGTCGCTCCGTAGCCGTCGAACTCGTCGATCGCGAGGCCGGCCGGCTCGAACGCTCGTCCGAAGTCCGGGATCCGGGTGAGCAGCTCGTTGATCGTGCCCGCGTCGACCGGCTCATCGATGGCCACCGCCGGCGAGATACCGCTGCCATTGAAGCGGACCTGCCAGGCGTGCGGGATGGTCAGCACGACGTCCCCACCAACGAACTCCGTCCAATGGAGGCGGTGCCGGTACGCGGCGGCGAGGAGGCGCGTCCGGTAGTGGCGCTCGCGGAAGATGCCGTAGGCACGTTTGAAGGCCGCGACGCCCGCCCAGTTCAGCACGTCCGGATGGACCGCGATGTCGTCACGCTCCACCAGGATCCGCATCCAGTCGTCGAGACGTCCGACCATGATCGTGCAGACCGGCGCCATCGCCGCGACATCGTCGCCGCGCTGAGCCAGCGCGTCCAGCCCTCGCTCGACGGCTTCCGCAACAGCGATGGCCTGCGCGACGGTAAAGCAGACGGTGGCATTGATGTTGACGCCCGCTGCAGTCGCCAGCTCAATCGCCTGGATCCCCGCACGGGTCGCCGGGAACTTCACCTGGATGTTCGGGGCAAGGCCCGCAAACCGAAGGCCTTGCTCGAGCATCCGGTCAGCGTTCGGGTAGTTCTGCGGGTTCGTCTGCAGGGACAGTCGGCCCTTGTGCCCAGCCTCGCGCCGGAAGACCGGTTCGAGGATGCTCGCGCCCCGAACGGCCATCTCCTCGATCAGCGCCCACGTGATGTCCGTCTCCGTCCAGACCGGATTGTCGAGCGCGAGCTGCCGGATCCGCGGGATCCAGTGCGCCTTCTCACTACGCAGCACATCGAGCACGATGCTCGGGTTGGAGGTGGCTCCTGTCGCGCCGCGAGCGACCGCAAACTGGAGATCGGCGACCGCACACGAGTCGTTCCAGTAGTCGGTCGGTGTAGCGCGAGTCATCCGGAACAGGGGGCTGTCGACGAAGCTCTCCTGGGCGGGAGCGGTCACCGTGTTCCATCCTCCGGCGAGTCTGGGCAATGAGGTCCGGGTCGAGTATAATCGATTATCGATAGCTTGCCAATCAGAACCGGCGACCTGTGAAGGAGGTTCCCGTGGCAACGGCTCGCGCCCTCTCACGCAGTGTGCTCGCCGACCAGGTCAAGGATCGCATCCTCGAAGGGATCCTCAGCGGCGAGTATCCACCCGAGTCCCGGATCATCGAAACGCAGGTGGCGCGCGAGCTCAACACGAGCCAGGCCCCGGTCCGGGAGGCGCTGCGCGCTCTCGAGGCGCTGGGCTTCGTCGAGATCACGCCGTTCAAAGGCGCACGGCTTCGTCGCCCCACACGCCGGGAGATCCTCGAGGCGTACGCCATCCGCTCTGCGCTCGAGTCGCTCGGTGCGCGCTCGTCCGTGCCGCGCATAACCCAGGCAGAGGTGGACGAGCTCGCCGGGTACTGCGAAGCGATGCAGACGGCGGCCCGAGTCGGTGACGGTCGCGGCGTGGCGGAGGCAGATGCCATGTTCCACGGCCGGCTCCTCGAGCTCGCCGACAACCGCACGCTGCAGAAAGTGTGGCGCTCGCTGGAGCCGTTCTTGCGAACGTACATCACGCTCGTCGTCCCCGGCGCCGATCCACACTGGTCAGCCGACCTCCACGTTCCAATCCTGGCCGCTCTCAGGCGCCGCGAGACCGAGGAGGTCGTGGAGGCGCTCGAACGGCACTTCGTCGAGGCGAGCGCGAACATGGCTCGTCGCTGGCCGGATGGCGAGCTGCCCGGCTTTGCAACGACGCCTGAGACGGCTTCGACGGCGCCCAACGGGGCCGGGTTCCAGCGCTAGATTCGTGCGACTCCCCGGTTGCCGGCGTGCCCAGCATGACTACCCTCGCGCAGCAGCCTGGCTCCGACATCGAATCGTCGAAGGGCGGCTGGCCAGCTCCGCGAGCGCGATGCGCCAGACTGGTGGTCATGGATCATCGCGACCATGTCGGGCTCTTGCGGGAGGGCGTCGTGGGGGGCGGGAAGGCCTGGGCCGACCTCGGGTCGGGTGAAGGAGCGTTTACCCTCGCCCTGGCCGACCTGCTCGGTCCGACCGGCTACATCCACACGGTTGATCGGGACGGCCGCGCCCTCCAGGTTCAGCTCCGGGCGCTCCGCGACGCGTTCCCGCATGTCAGCGTGACAGCGCTCGTCGCCGACTTCACGCGGCCGCTCGAGCTGCCGCCACTCGATGGGATCGTCATGGCGAACTCGCTCCATTTCGAGCGCGACAAGGTTGCCGTCCTCCGCCGCGTCGGGAGCTACCTGCGTCCCGGTGGCCGCCTGGTCCTCGTCGAATATGACACCGACCACGGCAACCCCTGGGTCCCCTTCCCGCTCTCGTTTCGGTCCTGGGCCGGGGTGGCGGCGCAGGCCGGTTTCCGCGACACGCGGCGGCTCGCGTCGGTCCCGAGCCGGTTCCTCGGGTCGATCTACTCGGCCATCAGCATCCAGTAAGGAGCCCAGTCGCCCAAACGGGGTCGGTCTCCGACTCCGGTCCTAACTGCCGGGCACGGACCAGATGGCCGATCCCGTGGTCAAGGTGTTCAGGGGCGCCCAGGACTTCAACGGTGAGCCTGTCAACGGTGTTCCTTCGGTCCTGATGGCTCGCAGTCGTCAGGCTCGGGCGAGCCCGGCGATCTCCGCGGCGGCGGCCCGAGCGTCCGCGGCCGCGAGCGCGAGGAGCGGGACGGCGGCGTCGACATCGGCGCGGCCGTAGACGACGGCCTCGGCTCGCCCCCACGCCGCGAGGACCAGCCGGACCAGGCGCTCGACCTCCGTCGGGTGGTGGTCGAGCAATACCAGGGTCTTCTCCACCTGGACGGTGTGCTCGCGCAGGTGCGAAGACCAGCGACCGAGACGGAATCCGACATCGACGGCGAAGCCGGACCAGCGCGCGCCAAGGACCAGGCGGCCGGACGGCAGGCCGGCCAGTCGCTCGGTCGACCGGTCGACGACGGCGTCGAGCCGGGTACGGACCTCGCTCGGTCGGCCATCGGCCTCGGCCGCCTCGCTCGGCAGCGTCTGCCAGAGAGTCTCCGGGGCGCCGCTCGGCAGATCAGTGGCATCGGCGGCGAAGCCTCGCTCCTGCCACCAGGCCGTCCCAACCCCGTAGGCTCGCTGGGAGGCGATGATGTGGCCGAGGGTCTGGCGGACCGTCCACTCGCCTCCCCCGGGGTCGGCGTCCCAGGCAGCGGTGGGCAGCGGGGCGAGCAGGCCATGGAGGTCCCAGCGGGCTGCCGTCGCCGGGGCAATCAGGTCGCCGGCACGGCCACGCTCCGCGAGGTTGGACCGGAGGGCGGCCCCCGCCTCGATCTCCGCCAGCTCGAATCGCTCGCCGATCCGGTAGAAGCCGTACCGGATCTCCTCCTCACCGCCGCCTTTCCAGGCCCACGGCCTGGTCAGATCGGCGTCATCGATCGTCCGCAGCGCATCGACCGCCTCGGACACCTCGGCGCGGGCCGCAACGAGCGCAGCGCTCATCGGACGGGCGAAGCCCGGGTCCGTATGTCGGAGCAGGAGCTCGAAACCCGTCTCAGTCAACATGGCCGAAGCCTACGCCGGTGCTCGGCCGGCATTTCGTAGATCCGGGCTACACCTCCGGTGGGCCAAATGGACCGGTCAGGCCCGCCACCCAGCCCTTGCGCGATCCCGGCTGGTGCGCGACGGTGAGGCTCGACCGCCGAACGCGGCGGTGCCGCGATGCTCCGGCGCAAATCCTGCCGTCGAACCGAAACTCAATCGAGGCCTCGTGATGTCCGCCCTCTCGCCCGCTCCCTCCTCCGCTCCCGCCTCCACCCTCGCGCCAGACCCCTCGTCCGACTTCCTGCACGTCGAGCGTCAGCCACTGGACGCGTTCTTCCATCCACGCTCGATCGCGGTCATCGGAGCGACAGAGAAGGAAGGGTCGGTCGGACGGACGATCCTGTGGAATCTCCTCTCCTCCCCGTTCGGCGGCACGGTCTACCCGGTGAACCCGACCCGACCGGCCATCCTCGGCGTGAAGGCTTACCCGTCAATCGCTGCGATCGGCGAGCCGGTTGACCTGGCGGTCATTGTCACGCCGGCGAAGACCGCGCCGGGCCTCGTCGAGGAGTGCGGCGAAGCAGGCGTCCGGGGCGTGATCATCATCAGCGCAGGTTTCAAGGAGACTGGTCCGGACGGCGCGGAGCTCGAGCGGCAGATCCTGGAGACGGCGCGGCGCCACGGCGTCCGCGTCGTCGGTCCGAACTGCCTCGGCGTCATGAATCCCGTTGGGTCGATGAACGCGACGTTTGCGGCCGGGATCGCCAAGCCCGGCCGGGTCGGCTTCATCTCGCAATCCGGCGCGCTGCTCACCGCGATCCTCGACTGGGCGGCACTGGAGAACGTGGGCTTCAGCTCGATCGTCTCACTCGGGTCGATGCTCGATGTCGGGTGGGGCGACATCATCGACTATCTCGGCGACGACCCGAACACGGACTCGATCGTGATCTACATGGAAACGATTGGCGACGCGCGGGCCTTCCTGTCGGCCGCTCGGGAGGTCGCCCTGACAAAGCCGATCATCGTGATCAAGCCGGGGCGGACGGCCCAGGCGGCGAAAGCGGCGGCGTCGCATACCGGCTCCCTGACCGGCTCGGATGACGTCCTCGACGCCGCGTTCCGGCGAGCCGGCGTCCTCCGGGTCGACTCGATCAGCGAGCTCTTCATGGTCTCGGAGATCCTGGCCAAGCAACCGCGCCCGGCCGGTCGCCGGCTGTCGATCGTGACCAACGCCGGTGGTCCTGGGGTCATTGCGACCGACGCGCTGATCGGCGGCGGAGGCGCGCTCACGGAGCTCAAGCCCGAGACGATGGACCGGCTGAATGAGGTCCTGCCGTCCGTGTGGAGCCACAACAACCCGATCGACATCATCGGCGACGCCCCGCCGGAGCGGTATGCCAAGGCGCTCGAGATTGCGGCTGCCGATCCGGACACCGATGGGCTGCTGGTCATCCTCACGCCCCAGGCGATGACCGACCCAACGGCGACGGCGCGCGCGCTCGTGAAGCACGCCCGGATCCAGGGGAAGCCGGTCCTCGCTTCATGGATGGGCGGCTCCAACGTCACCGAAGGCGCGGCGATCCTGCGCGAGGCCGGCATCCCGACGTTCGCCTATCCCGACACCGCCTGCGTCCTGTTCAACCATCTCTGGCGCTACGCGGACAACCTACGTTCGCTGTACGAGACACCAACGTTGCCGATCGCCCCGGAGCGTGGCGAGTTCCGCCAGGGCGTCGACCGGATCATTGCCGACGTCGCCGCCGAGGGCCGGACGCTCCTGACCGAGTACGAGAGCAAGAAGGTGCTCGCCGCCTACGGCATCCCGATCACTGATACGGAGCTCGCCCAGACGGCCGATGACGCCGTGGCGGCCGCCGACGAGATGGGCTATCCCGTCGTCGCCAAGCTCCTCAGCCGGACGATTACCCACAAGACCGACGTCGGGGGCGTCGTCCTCAACCTCACGACCGCCGAGGCCGTCCGCGAGGCCTTCGCGACGATCCGCGATTCGGTCACCGCCAAGGCCGGCGCTCAGCACTTTGAGGGCGTCACGATCCAGCCGATGGTCAACTGGTCCGGTTACGAGCTGATCGTCGGCAGCAGTCCGGATCCGCAGTTCGGCCCGGTCCTCCTGTTCGGGATGGGCGGCCAGCTGGTCGAGGTCTTCCGGGACCGGGCCCTCGCGCTTCCACCGCTCAACACGACGCTCGCGAAACGCCTGATCGAGGAGACCACGATCGCAACCGCCCTGCACGGGGTCCGCGGCCGTCGACCGGTCGACCTCGATGTGCTCGCCGCGCTCCTCGTCCGCTTCAGCGAGCTCGTCGCCGAGCAGCCGCGGATCGCGGAGATCGACATCAACCCGCTCCTCGCCTCGCCGGAGCGGATCATCGCGCTCGACGCCCGGGTCGTCCTCCATCCGGCGACCGTCCCGGACCGCGACCTGCCACGGCTCGCGATTCGCCCATACCCGCGCGCCTACGTCCGCGAAGTCCATGACGGGTTCGGGACGCCGATCGTCATCCGGCCGATCCGGCCCGAGGACGAACCGGCCCTGGTGGGGTTCCACGCCACCCTGTCAGACGCCACCGTCCGGGCCCGCTACGGCACGGACATCGCCCTGGCTGAGCGCACGGCCCACGAACGCCTGACCCGGATCTGCTTCGTCGACTACGACCGCGAGATCGCCCTCGTTGCCGAGGTGCCGGTCGCGCAGGGAACGGCCGTGGCCGGGGTCGCCCGGCTGTCCCGGATCCACGCCAGCGACGAGCAGGAGCTCTCGCTGGTCGTCGCAGATGCCTGGCAGCGGCACGGGATCGGTCGCGAGCTACTCGGTGCGGCGATCGCCGTCGCACGTGCCGAGCGCGCGCACGGGATCGTCGCCCGGCTGTCGCCGGAGAACGGCCCGATGCGGTCACTCCTGGCCGACGCGGGATTCACGTTCGACGACCGTGGCGAGCTGCTCGTGGCCTCGCTCCCGGCAAGCTGACCGACGCAGCCGACCGATTGGGCCTCTAGAGCGAGAGGCGAATCCGGAACTGGTAGCGGTCGCCGCGATACCAGCAGCGCACGAACTCTACGACGCGACCGTCCTCGAGCTGGGTCCGGCGGGTGTTGTAGAGGACAGGCGAGTTGGCCTCGATATGCAGCAGCGCCGCCGTCCCATGCTCGGCCAGCCGGCCCTCAATCGACTGGTCCGCCGTCTTGATTCGGAGCTGGTAGACGCTCTGCAGGATCTCGTAGAGCGAGCGGTGCTCGAGATCGAGGCTCAGGATGCCCGGGCACAGCTCGAGCGGCAGGTGGGTGGTCTCGAGGGCCATCGGCTCGCCATCGGCCAGGCGGAGGCGGCGGATCCGGGCGATCGGTGCGCCCTGGGCAATGCCGAGCTCCTCGGCCAGATGAGGATCCGTCGTCTGGTCGGCGGCCAGCAGCCGCGACGAGGGAACCATGCCGCGCTGGACCATGTCCTGGGTGAAGCTCGTCAGCTGGCCGAGTGGCTGGGAGAGCTTGCCGCTGACGCGGAAGGTGCCCCGACCTGGGGCCGTGAAGACCGTGCCCTCGTCGATCAGCTCGCGCAGGGCCTGGCGGACGGTCATCCGACTGACACCGAGCTCCTTGGCCAAATCGCGCTCGGAGGGCAGCTGGTGCTCATCCGGGCTGTCGCCCACGATCCTCGAACGGAGCAGCTCCTTGACCTGGGTATAGAGCGGGATCGGGCTCTTGCGGTGCAATTGGTGTGGCATGGTTTCCCCGGGCGCTGGTCAGGCGTCCTGGACCTCCTTCCACTCCGACCGAACGGCGGGCGGGACGCGGTTGCGGAGCAGCCTCGTGAGGCGGGCGTACTCGCTGATGCTGCCCCGGATGTAGAGCGGTCCGCGCCGCCCGGTGACGCGGACGTCGAGCTCGACATGTCCGCGCAGGAACGTCTTCGGCCGCTCGGCGACGCGCACGATGCGGTCGTAGGGAACGCGGACGGCCGCGCCGACAATGGGCATGGCGACCAGGGCATCGGGCTCCAGACGGATCCGGAAGGGCTCGGTCCAGCGGGCGACGAGGGCCGCCGCGAACCCGACGGCCAGCGTGGCGCTGAGGAGCAGCCCGGCCTTGCGCGTCTGCTCGTCGACGCCACCGGTCCACAGGAGCGCGGGATCGACGAGCAGGATCGTGAAGACGACGGCCAGGAAGGCGATCGTCGGCAGGAACGCGTAGCGGTGACGCTGCCCATAGCTGAAGGTCGGGATACGTTCCGAACGGCCCATCTAGGGCTCCCTGGCCACTGGACCGGCCGCCGCAGCGAGCAATGCCAGGCTCGGATAGAACCAGGCGAGGGCCTGCAGGACGCCCTCGTCGCTGTTACTCGGCACCACCAGATCCGCCGCTTCGCGCACTTCGGGCCGGGCCTGGGCCATCGCTGCCGACCGACCGGCGAGGCGCAGCATCGCGATGTCGTTGCGGGCGTCGCCGATCGCGGCGACTTCGGCGAGCGGGATCCCCAGGTGGGCGGCCAGCGTCCGCAGCGCCTCGCCCTTGCTCGCTCCGAGGGGGAGCAGCTCAACCGAATGCTCGTCGCCCGAGGTGACCGTGGCGCGGCCGGCGAAGGCCTCCAGGGCCGCCGCCCAGATCTGCTCGTGCGTTCCCGGCGGCGTATAGAGGAAGGTCTTGATCGGCCGCTCGGCGGCGACCAGGAGGAGGTCTGGCACGATCAACGGAAGCGGTTCGTCAAACGGGGCGAAGAGTGCCGCGATCTCGGGAATGAGGACTTCGCTCCGGAACCCTTCCGCGAAGCACAGGAGCGGCACGGCACCAGCCTGGCGGGCGAACACGATATGGGCCCGGGCCTCAGCCGGCTCGAGCCGCCAGGCAGCCAGGACCGAGCCGGTCAGGGGCGAGACGATGAGTGCGCCCTGCATCGTGATCTGGTAATCGTCGAGCCCAAGCTCCTGGCACAGCCGGAGCATTCCGGCTGGGACGCGCCCCGAGGCCAGCACGACGTGGACGCCGCCGGCCCGCAGGCGCTCGATGGCTGCCCGGGTCCGGGGCGGCACGTCGCCATCCGGTCCGAGCAGGGTGCCGTCCAGGTCGAGAGCCAACAGGCGCGGCTCGCCGGAGGCGATCACCGCGCCGCCTCCGCGACGCGCCCGATCACGGTCGGCCCGGCAGCCTGGGCCTCGGCCCAGATCCGCCGTAGCAGGCCCACCGCCGCCTGGGCCAGGTGGCGCCCGGCAGCCGCATCGAAGAGGCTCGCGGAGGCCTCGTAGACGCCCGCCTGGTGGGCGGCGCGGTCCGCGACGTAGCCGAGGTAGCCGTCCGTGTAACCGACGACCCGGGTCCGGGCGAACGGGCTGGCGGCACGGATCGCGAGCCCGAACGAGGCGAACAGCTCCACCGGCAGGTGCAGCCAGGCGTCCTCGCCGAGCGCGACGACGGTGACCGGCAACTCCAGGGCCGGCGGGAGGCCGCCGTCCGCAACGCTGGCCAGCAGCTCGGCCCCTTCGTGGCGAGTCCGCGCGATCCGCTCGCGGGGACCCGGCCCCTCCGCCGCGACGACGGAGCGCCAGGCCGCCTCCGCCTCGGTCGCCAGCCGGCGGGCTTCGGCGGGCGTGGGCAGAGGCCGCGCCGGTAGGGTGAAGGTGTCTCGACGGATGACCAGACGCGGACTCGGCCCAGGGGCGGGCTGGCTCGCGAGAAGCGCCTCAAGAGCATGGGCGGCCAGCAGGCCGCCGAGTCGGTCGACCTCTCCGAAGGACTGAGCCCGTCGGACGAAGCGCGAGCTCGCATCGCCCGCCGATCCCTGGACGACGGCCACGGTCGGCGCGGATCTCGGACCGGATTCGCTCCCGTCCGCGAACGGTCGGCCGGCGGCCAGGGCGGCGGCCAGGGTGCGCCGCGCCGCCCCGGGCCAGTCGGCCGACCAGTGCAGGTTGTCGTGGCCCAGAACAGTGGCGTGGCAGGCGTGGTCCACGAGCAGCCCGCTGACCGCTCCCGATGTCTCGATCAGCGCGAGGAGCCCGACAGTTGCGTCATGTGGCCCGGCCGGGTCGGTCCGGTTCGTGCCGATGCCGGGGGCGGGCCCGTCGGCGACCAGTGACCGGACCTCCCGTTCCGTGCCGGCCAGCCCGGCTGCGGCCGCTCCGACCCGGCGGACGAGCTCGGCCCGCATCGCCTCGTCCGCGCTGTCCGGGAAGCCAGGATGGACGCGACGGATCCAGCCGGCGGGCCCCGAGTGGGTGTGAGTCGCGCAGACGAGAACGGCGTCGGGCGGACAGTCGAGCGCTGTTCCGACGGCGTTCGCCACGGCCCGGGCCAGGCCACCGTCGGCCGCGACCGCGTCGAGGACGACCCAGGTCACCCGCTCCCCGCCTGGTCGCGCGTCGCGGACCGACAGGAGGACCGCCTCGAGCGGATCGTGCGCGCCGGCAGCCACGGCATCGCCGCGTGCCGCGTAGCCGGCCAGCGGGGAGCCCGGGGGCGGCGTCAGCTCGACGCGCGTCCCGGCGAAGCGGAGCCCGGCCTCGTCGCCCACCTGGCTCACCAGCCGCGGATCCGGTCCCAGTAGCGGTCCAGGAGCTTCTCACTCCACTCTCGGCCGCCGTCGACGTTGCCCGATCGGAAGACGGGTGGCTCCACACCCCAGGCCAGGAGCTGGTCGGCCGCGCCGATCACCAGGATCTGGCCGAGCAGGGCGCCCATCACGCCCGACAGGGGACCCATCGGCAGGCCGTTGGTCAGGTTGATCGCGCAGTCTCCATTCGGCGTTCCGTTGTCGATCGTCAGGTCGACTACCTCGTGGAGGTGCCGGCCCGAGGAATGGCGCGACGGCTGGCCGGCGGCATGCAGCAGCGAGGTGATGGCGATCGTCCGGATACCGCGGGTGCGGGCTGCCTCGGCGACCTCGATGGGCACCGCGTTGCGGCCGGACTGGCTGATCACCAGGAGGACGTCCGGTGGGGCCATCCGACGGTGGCGGACGATCAGCTCACCCAGGCCCTCGAGACGCTCGGTGAACTCGGACTTCGTGACGTCCCGGTAACCGCTGACGGTGTCCTCCAGGACGGCGTCGATCGGCGCCAGCCCGCCCGCCCGGTAGAAGATCTCCTCGGCAATGAGCCGCGAGTGGCCGGTCCCGAAGACGCGGACCAGACCGCCATCGCGGACCGCCTCGGCAATCCAGATCGAGCCCAGGCGGAGATGCTCGGCCTCACGCTCGACGGTGGCCCCGATGGTGTCCGTGGCGGCCTGCACGAAGGCCCTGGCCGGTTCGGCCAGGAGACCGCTGTTCGTTGTTTCTGTCATCGCCTGCTTCCCGGAACGCACCTGGCCTGCCGGCTTAGACGAGCTTCGCCTTCGCCAGCAGCTGCATGAAGTCTTCGCGGGCGACCGTCGGCATCATCTGGCAGGTGAGTTTGACGCCCTCCGCCGTCAGGGCCTTGGCCGCCTCGACGTCCTTGGGACTCGCGAAGACGGTGTTGGAGACCCGCTTGGCGCCGACCACGAAGGCCATGTTGCCGACGTTCATCGTGACCAGCCCCAGGCCGCCCCGGTGCAGGCGGAGCGCATCGGCCGGCTCCTTGACCAGGAGCAGGATCTGCTCGTTCGCGTGGGCCGGGTCCTTGACGTAGGCCAGCGTCTCGTCGACGCTCAGGATCCGCTCGCGGATCCCGGGTGGGGAGACGGCCACCAGCATCGTCTTCTGGAAGTCATCGGCCGCGATGCCGTCGTTGGCGACGACGATCGTGTCGGCGCCGATCGCCTGGAGCCAGGCGACAACGATTTGGCCGTGGACCAACCGGTTGTCGATCCGCAGATGCTTGACGGTCATCCGGTCTCCCCTGCTTGCTTCTCGGCCTGGACGCGGGCATACGCCTCGCGGACCACAGCGCCGGCGTCCTTGATGGCGTCGCGACCGCGCTCGAGGGCGATCCCGGCCAGCTCCGGCGCTTGAGCCGTATCGTGCAGCATGAGCAGCTCGAGGGCCATCGGCAGGTTAGCACCGGTCACGACCTGCAGGCCGGGACGGCGCTCCAGGAGGGAGGTGGCCGCGTTGGCCGGGCTGGCCCCAAAGAGGTCGGCCAGCACGACAGCGCCGCCGTTGCCCTTCACCCCGAGCTTCGTGAGGGCGGCGTCGACCCGCCCGGCCAGCTCGGCGGGGTCCTCCTCCGGCCGAAGCGCGAGAGCCGCCAGACCCTCCTGGGTACCGCCGAGGATCATCTCGATCGCGTCGCGCAGGCCGTCGGCGAAGCCGCCGTGGCCGACGATCAGGACGGGGACCATCTCGCCTCCCTGGCTCAGGTGACGGGCCGGATCCGGCCCCGGTAGCGGGCCCGGAGGGCGTCGTTGTGCTCCTTGAAGTTGTCGGTGTTCTGCGACACGAGGATCGGGGGCTCCACCCCGCGTTGGACGAGGTCGGCGACCACCTCGACGAGCATGGCGTTGAGGAGCGCCGCCCCGACCACGGTCGACGTCGGGCCGGTGTCCGCCGGTGCGCCTTCCACGTGCACGGCCGCATCGCCTACCGCGCCGCAGGTGTCGAGGATCGCGTCGGCCAGCTCGTACAGGTGCGCGCCCGTCGAATGACGCGAGCTGACGCTCCGCGAGAAGTCCAGCGCCGTGACGGCGATGACCTTGAGACCGGCGTCGCGCCCGATCGTCGCCATCTCGATTGGCGAGGCGTTGCGACCGGAGTTGCTGATGACGATGAGGCAGTCGGGCGGCTGCAGGACGTAGTCGCGCAGAAGGGTCGCGGCGTAGCCCTCGAGCGTCTCGGCCTTGCCCTGACCTGGATCGAAGATGACCTCGATCGCCGCCAACCCGCCGGCTCGCCCCGCGGTCTCGATTGCCAGCAGCTGGGAGTGGCCACTGCCGAAGATGTGGACGATCCCATCGTGCTCGATCGTGTCCGCCACGATCCGCGCGGCGGCCGGGATCGATTCCCGGTTGGCCTCCCGGACCTTCGCCAGGATCTGCTCGGCCGTCTCGAAATAGCGTTCGTACATGGGCACCTCCCGGGACAGGAGATTCACCGGAGTGGCGGGGCCAAGCGCCACGCCACTCCGGAATGCGCTGATCGCGTCCGCGGGCCGATCAGACTGGCGGTGCCGGCAGGGTCGGTGCGAACCAGCCCAGCCAACCGCCCAGGATACCGAACACGAAGACGATCGCGATCGCCCAGAGCGGGTTGAGGTTGTACCGCTTGAGCAGCCAATAGACGAACCCGGTCAGGATGATCGGCAGCATGAACGGCAGGATCGTGTCCAGCTGCTGCTGGACCGCGACGGTCTGGGTGACCGTCTTGCCTGCCACCGTCACGTCCTGCTTGTAGTCCGCCACGGTGACGAGGTGGACGATCGACGGGATGAACCCGCCGATGACGATCAGGCCCAGGATCGTCGCGCCCTCGGTCACCCGCTCGAGCGCGCCCGAGCCGAGGCTCGTCGCCAGGGCCTTGCCCTGCTCGTAGGCCCAGAAGAACTGCCACCAGCGGACCAGCGTGTAGGGGACCGCCACCATGACGATCACGAAGATCGGTCCGAGGATGTTCTGGCTGAGGGCCATCGAGGCGCCGATGGTAAAGATGATCGAGTTGTAGAGGGCCCACACGATGGTGTCGCCCACCCCCGCCAGGGGGCCCATCAGGGCGACCTTGACGCCTTCGGCCGAAGCCGGAGCGCCGGCCTCCTCCATGGCGATCGCCGAGCCGATGATCAGGGGAGCCCCGATCACCGGGTTGGTGTTGAAGAAGACCAGGTGCCGCTTGAGGGCGGCCTCGTAGTCCTCGCTGTTCGGGAAGAGCTTGCGCAGGACCGGCTCCATCGCGTAGGCGAAGCCGAGGGCCTGCATTCGCTCGTAGTTCCAGGAGATCTGGAAGGACCAGAAGTAGCGCCAGAAGGCAGCTCGCAGGTCGCTTCGCTCGAGTCTAGGTAGGGCTGGCGCCGCCGGAGAGGCGGGCGCCACCACTGGAGAGGCGGTCAACGGCGCCGGCGAGGCGGTCAGTCCGCCGGCCGGGATCGGGGGGTTACTAGCCATTGCTCGACACCTCATCACCGCGTCCGGCTGTCACCCGCGGCCTCAGCGTCTCGAACATGAAAGCGATCGCCAGGCCGAACAAGGCGATGCCCAGGAGCGGCACCTTGAGGTAGGCGAACAGCACGAAGCCGATCAGGAGCATGTACCAGTACTTGGTGACCGGCATGATCTTGAGCAGCATCGCGAAGCCGACGGCAGGCAGGATGGCGCCGACGAGCGTCATGCCACTGATGAAGCCCGACGGGATCGCGTCCTGGAGCTGCTTCACGGTATCGGTGTTGAGAGCCAGCGCGGCCAGGAAGGTCGGGATGGCCCGCACGGCCGCCCAGGGAATGAAGGCTGTCCAGTGCATCCAGGTCAGGCCATTGGAATTGCCCCGCTCGGCGTAGCGATCGGCCTGGTGGATCCAGAAGGTTGGCAGGAAGCGGCCGATCGGGTCGAGTGAAGCCAGCAGGATCGCTGCCGGCAGGCCGATCGTCAGGCCGACCGCGGCCTTTCCCGCCAGGTCGCCCGTTCCGGCGGCTGCCAGGGCAGTGCCGATGATCGCGCCCGTCTGGTAGTCGGGGATCGTCGCCCCGCCGTAGGTGTAGACGCCAAGGGCGGTCAACTCGAGCGTCGCACCGATCGCCATCCCGAGGTTCACATCGCCGACGATGATGCCGGCGCCGGTGCCCGCGATCAGGGGCCGGAAGCCCATGATGACGTTCGGGCCCAGGATGTCGAAGACGCAGATGATCGCCCAGATCGTCAGGAGGATCGCCGTAATCATGTGTTGTCCTCACCGTATCCGGGTAGATTCTCGTGACCGGGATCTGGCGCTCCTCACCTCCTTCGCGCTGCGATCCGGACCGACGCTCCACCGCGCGCCCGGACGGGGTGACCGATGCATACGGACCACATCAGGCGACCCCGAGGGCCCTGGGCGGGAGCCGCTCTGTATCGGCATGGACTGGTACGGTCCAGTCTAGGCCACAACGCAGACCAAAATCAAGGGCCCGGCGCATTCGTCCTCTGGCCAGTCGAGATTCGCCGGAGGGTCAGCGGCCGGCCGGCCGATCTCGCGGCGCCGCCAGCACGCTGCCGATCATCGGCACCACGACCGCCAGCAGCAGCCCGGCGGCCAGGGCGGGCAGTGGCCCCGACCCCCGGACCACCCACTCGTACCAGATCGCGATGAGCAGCAGGCCGTAGCGAAGGGGCGGCCCACCGACGATGAGCGCGACGCGGATCGTCCGTGATGCGGGCGCGAGCTGGCCGAGCGCGATGTGCAGGACAACGACGCCAACGATCCCGACGACCACCCCGGGCAAGGCGCCGAGGCCGATGACAATCAGCGCCCCGGCCTCCGTCGCCAGGGCCGCCGGAACGGTCGACCAGAGAGCCGCCTGGACCTGGGAGTCCGTGACGACCGGACCGGCCGCGGGGGGAGTCGCCACCGTGCCGGCCGGCAAGGGCTGGGCAACTGCTGACCTCCGGCGGGACCGGCTTGGGCGAGGCCCGCCGCGAGTCACGCCGCCGGCCCCTGGTACCAACGTCCCAGGCGCATCACCCGGCTGACACGCAGGTCATCGTCCAGCTCGACCAGGTCGGCCAGCTGACCCGGGGCCAGGCGGCCACGATCAGTGATGCCCAGGAGGGCCAGCGGGTTCAGGCTTGCCGCCGCCACGGCCCGAGGCAGGGGCAGGCCCGCCTGGGCCAGGTTCCGCACCGACGTGTCGATGGCGATCACGCTGCCGGCGAGGCGGCCATCGGAGACCAGCCGACACTCGTCACCCGTGACCTCGACCTCCAGGCCGCCCAGCGAGAACCGGCCCTGGCCCGCCCCGGCCATGGAGATCGCGTCGCTCACCAGGACGAGGCGGTCCGACCGCTTGGCCCGCAGGATCAGTGGCCAAACGCTCGGGTCAACGTGGTGGCCGTCGGCAACCAGTTCGACATAGGCCCCATCGTCGGCCAGGGCCGCCACGGCTAGTCCGGGCTCGTGATTGTGGACGCCGCTCATGCCATTGAAGAGGTGGGTTGTCGTCCGGCCGCCCGCCGCGTAGCCGGCGGCGGCCGCCTCGTAGCTTGCGTTCGAGTGCCCCAGCGAGACCGCGACTCCGCGGACAGCAAACCAGCGGATCAGCTCGACGGCACCGGCGACCTCGGGTGCGATCGTGATGATCCGGAGTCCATCCAGCAGCGCCTCCAGCCGGCCCCGGTCTGCCTCTTCGGGAACCTGGATGAACGCGGGGTTCTGGGCACCCTTCTTGTCGTGGCTGATATACGGGCCCTCGAGGTTGAACCCGAGTGGCTCCGCGCCGTCGGCAGGCGCCCCGGCGGTCCAGCCCCGGACGTCGTCGGCGAAGGCCAGCAGTGTCTCGAGCGGCGAGGTCACGGCGGTCGGCAGGAATGCGCTGATCCCATGGCGCAGCAGCGCGCGAGCCATCCCCGAGAGGGCGTCGGGGCCGCCCATCGCGTCATGGCCGCCCCAGCCGTGGACGTGGAGGTCCACGAAGCCCGGGCAGACGTACGGGCCGCCGGACTCCGCCGCATCCGGTTCCACGGCGACGATCCGGCCCTCCTCGACCCGCAGCCGGCCGGGGAGGATCCGGTCTTCCAGCACAAGTCGACCGCCGACCCGGACGGAGGCGGCCATCGTGGCACTGGCGTGCATCGCGGACCTCGCTTTCTTGGCCCCAGCGTGGGATGCCCGGGGCAACGCTGCCCCGAGCCGATCGTAGCGCTCCGGCGTCAGTCTGGCGCGGCCGTGATCGCGGCGACGAGGCGTTCGGCTGCCGCGGAGTCGGCCAGCGTCGGGGCGAAGCCCGGGACGGGATCGCCGCCCAGCACCCGGAGCAGGAAGTGATGGAGAGCGGCAGCCTGCCCATCCACGAACGGCCCGAGCGTCAGCCGGGCCGGCGGCCGGAGATCCCTGACCGCCCGGAGCTCCGGTTCCGCGGCCGCCCGGCCGCGGAACTCTGCCTCCCGTCCGTCGAAACGGTGCAGGCGCGGCGGCCGGCCGTCCTCGAGATCGGCGACCAGGCTGCCTTCGGATCCATAGAGCTCCAGCGGCCCACCCTCCGCGCCGAGCGAGATCCGCGAGGCCTCGACCGTGGCCCGGCCACCGCCCGGCAGGCGGACCTCCGCCCAGGCCCAGTCGTCGACATCGACCGGGCGCCGGCCGCCGCTCCCGTCGGACCGATCCGCCAGGAAGGTGGCGTGGCGAGCAGCCAGCAGTTCGGCCTCCCCGAACAGGAAACGGAGGAGGTCGACCAGGTGCAGGCCCAGGTCCAGCATCGCTCCGCCACCCGCCTGGTCCGCCTGCAGCCGCCAGGAGGTCGGCCGGGCGGGGTCGAGGTAGCTGCCGTGGAAGAGGCCCAGGCGGCCCTGGAGCAGCTCGCCGATCGCCCCGGTCCGCAGCAGGCTGCGCGTTTCGGCGACCCCAGCGGAGTAGCGGGTCACCAGCCCGGCCTGGGAGGGCGCCGCCGAGGCGGCGGCCTGGGCGGCCAGGGCGTCGGCCTCCTCAGGCGTCCGTCCGATCGGCTTCTCCAGATAGAGCGGCTGCCCCGCACGGAGGATCGCGCCGGCCTGATCGAGATGGCGGACGTTGCGGGTCGTGACGTCGAAGACGTCCAGGCTGGTGTCCGCCAGGGCCTCGTCGAGTGTGAGGATGCGCGCCCCCAGCAGCGCGGCGTCGGCGGCAACGTCGGCCGGCCGGTCGGTCACGATCGCGGCCAGAACCGGTCGGAAGGGCAGCGCGCGGACGGACGGCAGGGCGGCCAGGGCGCTGGCGTGGGTGCGGGCGATCGAGCCGAAGCCAACCAGGCAGATACGGAGCTCGGGTGGGGTCATGACTCGCTCCAGCTACGGCAATGAGGTCTCCGGTCGGCGCCGGGCTGGCGCGGCGGCGGACGTTGCTCCGTTTGGCGGGCCGGAGCCGGCCACTTCGTCGTCGGCAGTCGTGTCTGGCGGCAGCTCCCCACGCAGACGCAGGTCGGCCAGGACATCGGCCAGGCGGTGCCATGGCCGGAATGGGCTGCCGGCCTTCGCGCAATGCTCGGCCAGCAGGCCGGTCGCGTACACGACGTCCGCGTCTTCGGCCGCGATCCGGTCGCTCCGACCGTCCCCGACCAGGATCACCCGACGGCCAGCGGCATGGAGGTCGGCGACGGCGTCCAGCTTGCAGGTGGTGCAGTTGGGGCAGCGATCGCCACCGCGCGACGCCCAGGGCGCGACCAGCCGCAAGCGTGGCCCGTCGGGCGCCAGGTGGGCACAGCGGACGACGGCCTGGATGCCGGCCCGGGCGAGCATCCGCGGGATGTAGAAGCCGAAGCCGTCGCTGGCGACCTCGACGATCCAGCCCGCGGACCCGGCGGCCTCCATCAGGGCTCGGGCCGTCGGATCAAGCTCGTGGGCGAGGGCGAACTCGAGCAGCCTGTCGAGGTCCTGGGGGAGGTAGGGCAGCAGTCGTTCATTCACCCGCCGCGATCCGGCGCCGGTGGCGCGCAGGGCCATCAGCTCCTCCCGCCAGCCGTCGCGGCCGAGGGCCCCGAATATCTCGGCCGAGACATCCACCGGGCAGAGGGTCCCGTCGAAGTCGAGGAGGATAGCCGGTGGGGAGGCGAGGGCGGCCGACGACGGGCGAGCGCGTCTCGGGTGCATGGCCGGATCATGCCACCGAACCCTCACCGGCGCCGGTTGCGTGGAGCTCGTGCCGGGGCATGCGCGGCGGTGCTGCTCGGCGGCGACCATCGGGGATGACCCCCGTGGCGGGGTAACATGATCGATCGGCACGTCTCCACGCGCCACTGGCAGATCCGAGCACGCGCGAGTGGAAGGGCAAGGGGTACCGGCGATGCAGACGATCGAACTCGAGATCCGCAACCCATCGGGCTTGCACGCACGGCCGGCCGCAGTGTTCGTCAAGACGGCGGCTGGTTTCCGGTCGCGGATCACTGTCGAGAACGTGACCCGCGGCGGCGCGCCGGGCGACGCGAAGAGCATCCTGACCTTGCTCGCCGGTGGAGTCGCCAAGGGGCACGTCATCCGGCTCGCGATCGAGGGCGAGGACGAGGAGGCAGCTGTCCGAACGCTGACCGAACTGGTTGCCAGCGGCATCGGAGAGGCGGTCGAGTAATGCGCCACGCCAGCCTGCACCTGGACGGAATCGCCGCTGCGCCGGGGATCGCCGTCGGCCCGATCTGGCGCTACCGCCCGCCGAAGCTCGAACCGGCTGTGGCAGCGGCGACCCGGACCGCGCCGACGGGACATCCCGGCGCCGGAGCAAAGAGCGCCGCGCCACGACTCCGGTCGGCCAGCGAAGAGGCCGCCCGGCAGCTCGAGGAGCTGGCGGCTCGGATTCGCGAACTCGGCCGCGCGGAGGAGGCCGAGATCTTCGCGGCCCAGGCGCTGATGGCCACGGATAGCGTCCTGTTGGACGACGCGATCCGGCGCATTGAAGCGGGCGCGGAACCGGAAGCGGCCGTGCAGGCTGCAGCCGAGGCGACGGCCGCGGTCCTGGCCGCCCTCGACGACGAGCTCCTCGCCGCTCGAGCGGCGGACGTCCGCGACGTCGGTGTGCGGATCGCTCGAATCCTGACCGGCGAGGTGCTGGAACTCCCGGACGTCCCCTCGATCGCGGTGGCCGACGACCTGCCACCGTCTGTCACCGTGGAGATCCCGCCCGGCCTGCTGACCGGCCTCGCCCTGGCCGGCGGATCGCGCACGGCTCACGCCGTGATCCTCGCCCGCAGCCTGTCCATCCCCGCCATCGTCGGTGTGGCCGGCCTCCTCGAGGCCGTCGACAGCGGCGTCAAGCGGCTCGCCGGACGACCGCTGTGCGCGGCGCTCGATGGCGAGACCGGCGAGCTGATCCTGGATCCGCGGCCGTCCCAGGAGGTCCAGTTCCGCGCCCGCCAGACCGCCCAGGCCGCACAACGCGCGAAGGCCGTCGCACTGCGTGACCGCCCGTGCGCCACCGCCGACGGGGAGCGAGTCCTGCTCGTCGCCAACATCGGCGCACCGGATGATGCAGCGCGGGCGCTGGAGGCCGGGGCCGAGGGTGTCGGCCTGTTCCGGACCGAGTTCCTGTTCATGAGCCGCCAGACCGCTCCGACCGAAGTCGAGCAGGTTGATGCCTACCGGCGCGTCCTGACGGCGTTCGGGCCCGATCGACCCGTGGTGATCCGGCTGGCGGATATTGGCGGCGACAAGGCGATCTCGTACCTGGACCTGCCCCACGAAGCCAACCCGTTCCTGGGGGTGCGGGCGATCCGCCTGGCCTACACCTCGCGAGACCTGCTCCTCACGCAGCTCCGGGCGATCTGGCGGGCCGGAGCCCTGGCCGGCGTCGTACCCCACGTGATGGCACCCATGATCGCCACGGTCGGCGACGTGGAGCTCTTCCTCTCGCTCCGCGACGAGGCTCGGAAGGCGCTGCTGGCCAAGCACCTGCCCTGCGCCGAGCGGATGGTCAGCGGGATCATGGTGGAGGTCCCGTCGGCGGCGATCCTGGCGGCTGAGCTTGCCCGGCAGGTCGACTTCTTCAGCATCGGGACGAATGACCTGACCCAGTACACGCTGGCCGCCGACCGCGGCAACGCGCTCCTGGCGTCGCTCCAGGATGCGCTCCACCCGGCGGTCCTGCGTCTGATCGCCAGTGTCGTCTCGGGC
>JADGQK010000093.1 GCA_017881915.1 Chloroflexota bacterium
CAGACCTACTTCTTCCCCGGGGGACAGTGCCCGTCGCTCGCCGTGATCGAGCGCGCCGGCCACGACACGCGCCTCCTCATCCGCAGCGTCACCGATATCGCCCCGGACTTCGCCCGGACTCTGCGGGCCTGGCGGACCCGGTTCATGGCCGGGCTCGAGTCCGTCGGTGGCCTGGGCTTCGACGAGCGGTTCATCCGGATGTGGGAGTACTACCTGGCCATCAACGAGGCGGGTTTCGCCACGGGGATCAGCCAGGATTTGCAGATCGCGTTCGAGAAACGACGGGGAATCGCATGACGGACCAGCCGAACGGAGCCGCGATGCAGGCCACGGGTCGCGGCCGCTGGCTCGGCCTTGCGATGCTGAGCGTCGGCGTCGCGATGATCATCGTCGACGCGACGATCGTGAACGTCGCCGTCCCCTCGATCATCCGAGAGCTGAAGCTCGACTCGACCCAGGCGGAATGGATCAACACGACCTATGCGCTCGTCTTCGCGGCCTTGCTCATCACGCTCGGGCGCCTTGGCGACGTGTTCGGCCGACGGCGCCTGTACCTCGGTGGCCTCGGCTTGTTCATCGTGGCCTCGGTCCTCGCGGGCCTCGCCCCGAGCGGTGACCTTCTGATCCTCGCCCGCGTCCTCCAGGGCGTCGGCGGCGCGATGATCCTCCCATCCACGCAGGCGATCCTCAATGCCAACTTCCAGGGACGCGACCGGGCGATCGCATTCGGGATCTGGGGCTCGGTCATCGGCGGCGTCGCGGCGGTCGGTCCGCTCCTGGGCGGCTTCCTGACGACCTACTTCTCGTGGCGCTGGGCGTTCTTCATCAACCTGCCTGTCGGCCTGCTGGCGATCGCCGGCACGCTCCACTACATCGGCGAGTCGAAGGACGAGGCCGCCAAGCCGGGCTTCGACCTCCCGGGCTTCATCCTCATCACGTTCGGCCTCGGCGCATTCATCTTCGGCCTCATCGAGGGCCGCCAGTACGGCTGGTGGACGCCGAGTGGTCACGCGTTCACCGTCCTCGGCTGGACGTGGCCGTTCGCGAGCGTGTCGGTCATCCCGGTCGCCCTGGCATCCGGCCTCATCGCCCTCGCCGCGTTCGTGTTCGTGGAGACGCGCCGGCGGAACGCAGGACGGTTCTACCTCTTCGACTTCACCCTGTGGCGCTACCGCGGCTTCCGCTTCGGGAACCTGGCCGGCACGATCGTGTCGCTCGGCGAGTTCGGCCTCCTGTTCGCGCTGCCGCTCTTCCTCCAGGCGGTCATCGGCTACACCGCCTTCGAGACGGGACTCGTATTCCTCGCCCTGGCCATCGGCGCGTTCTTCGCTGCGCCCGGCGCGGCGACGCTCGCCCGGCGCTACGGTCCACGTTGGGTGGTCACCGTCGGCATGGCCCTCGAGGCGCTCGGGATCGTCGCGACGACGCTGCTGATCTCCACGAGCGTGACGGGGTTCATGCTCGCCATTCCCCTGTTCGTGTACGGCATCGGCGTCGGCTTTGCCACGGCCCAGCTCACGAGCATCGTCCTGTCGGACGTGCCCGTGGAGCGGTCGGGGATCGCCTCCGGTGCGAACTCGACACTGCGCCAGGTCGGCTCGGCGCTCGGCATCGCCGTCCTGGGGACGGTCCTCTTCTCGACGCTCGTCTCGGGCAGCTCGAACAACATCGCGGCGTCCATGCCGGGCGTGTCACCGGCCTGCGTCCAGCTCGTGACCAACCTCGTCGACGAGTCTGCCGGGCAGGTGCTGCCGGCGCTCCGCGATCCGTCGCAGGCCGCGGGGGCCGGATTCGGTGGCGGAGCCGCGGCGCTCCCGCCGGAGCAGGCCGCCTGCTTCCGCGATCCTGCCTTCCTCGCGGCGCTGCCGGAGACGGTGAAGCCGATCGAGGACGCATTCGTCACCGCGACCCGCTTCGCCGGGTTCATCGCGGCCGGCTTCGTCCTCCTCGGATTCGTGTTCTCGCTGCTCCTGCCGACGAAGAGGGAGACGATCGGATCCGTGGGCGCCTGATCCCATCTGTCGGTGATCCCCTGGCATCGGGCCACATCACCACTCGGCGAGGCCGGAGGGCATCATCGGCTCGGCGACTCGCCGTGCCTTGAGCGTAGGATGATGTCGGTCGTCGGGTCGGCCGGCCGCCCATCGCGTGGGGCGGGCACGAGGCCGATGCTCGAGACGACGAAGCCTGCGGAGGATCCCGTGACCGACGACAGCACCGTGAGCGGTGGCACCCAGCGTTCCGACACGGCCCGGGACCCCGACCTGCCTCGGACGGACGATCCCAACCGCAGCGCGCAGGAGCAGGACGACAGCACGAAGGCGACGGCCGGTGTGCCGCTCCCGGGCGGCGGGAAGGCGGAGGTCTCCACGGACGGGGACCAGCATTCGGCGACCGTGACGATCCCGTTCGGGGAAGGAGCGCAGAAGCCGATCGATACGACCCCGAGCCCGGCCAATGCCGACGCTCCCCCCGATCCCGGGGCCTGCCTGGGCGCCGATGGCCAGTCGTATCCGAACGGCTGGGAGATCTTCCAGGACAACGTGGCCATCGAACGGTGCGTCAATGGCGCCTGGGTACCGGTCGTACCCCCCGCGCCGCCGGAGCAACCGGGCGACTACGAGAGCCCCGACCCGACCACCGCCGTCGCATCGAACGATCCTTCAGGATGGGACCCCCAGGATCCTTCGGCCGGCGGCTCGTCCGATCCGGGGGACTACGCGAGCTGAGCGGCGGACGCCCCGCGGCAGGCGTGCCGGGCGATCTCGCGGGTCCGCCGGCGGCCGCAGCGTGGATGACGCGCTCGCGAGGCTCGTGCTCCAGCGCGCCGCCTGCCTGACCTAGGCGGGCTCAGCAGCCCGCGGTGCCCATCGCTCCGGAGATCGCGGCCTGGTGGCCGATGAAGGCGGCGACCGTACCGACATTCAGGTTGTAGGTGTCGATCGCGGCCTGCGTCATCGGGTCGGTGGCGAAGAGCACCTTGGCGGCCGTGCCGGCCTTCTCGTAGAAGTCGATGGCGGGCTTGGGGTCACCGAGCACCGACGTATAGGAGTCGAGAGCGTGGAGGTCGTGCATGGCGGCAAGGAACTTGTCGAGGTCGAGGTCGCCGATCTGTTTCGCCTTGACCTGTGCGATGGTGTCCGCGTCCTTGAGCTGAGCGAGGAACTGCACGCTCAGTAGCTCCTGGGCGGCGGTCTTGATCGTGGCGCAATCGACCTTCCCGTTGCCCGCGGGCGCGGTGGTTGGCTGGCCGGTCGATGTCTGGCTGCTGGCGGCCGGTGGGTTGGCGCTGGACGCCGTGCCGCCGCTGCCGCCGCAGGCGGCGAGAACGGCGACGAGAAGGGCTGGAATGACGAGTCTGGTTCGCATCGCGGCATGGTATCCGCTGTCGAATGGTCTGTGCCCGGTACATTCGTTTGCCGGTACCGGTACGCAACCTCGAGTCTGGCCGGACGCGACGTCAGTCGACGCTGTCTGACACCGCGGCGAGGCTGTCCTGGATCCGGTGGAGTTGCGCGACATAGGCACGCAGCTCCAGATCGGAGAGGCCGCTCAGCCAGGCCTTCTCGTTGCGATGGACGATCGTCCTGAGCTCCTGGAGGACGGTCAGTCCCGCTGGCGTGATCTGGACGAACAGGCTCCGGCGGTCGGCTGGATTCGCGGAGCGGCGGACGAACCCACGCTGCTCGAGGGAGTCGAGGAGGCCGGTGACCGTCGCACGGGTCACGATGAGCCGGTCCCCAAGTTCGGATGGAGAGAGCGGCCCATGGTCGCGGAGGATCCCGAGAACGAGACCGCCTGCGGCGCTGACATTGAGCGGGCGGAGGAGTCGCCCGATGAGGTCGAAGAGCACGTCGGCGGTGCGGATGGTGTTCATCACCGCCTCGGTGGCCAGCAAGTTCGCGTCCGGCGTCTGGTCATAGAAGTCGTCGGGCATCCGGATCTTCGGCATCGAGCCATGATACGGGTATTGACAATATGGTGCCTAACTATATAGTTAGGGGCCTAATGACCGCGCCATGAAGGCTCGGTCCAAGGCGAAAGGGATGGCATCCAGCGATGACGAAGGTGATCGTCCAGCACCACGTGGCCGACTACGACCGCTGGTTCCCGGTGTTCACGGAGCACGAGGACGTCCGGCGCCAGCATGGAGCGACCGGCCATTCGGTCACTCGCGACGTGTCGGACCCGAACTCGGTCGTGATCGTGAACGAGTTCGCGACGCTCGAGGGCGCTCGGTCGTTCTCGCAGGACCCGTCGCTCCCTGCGGCGATGGAACGCGGAGGTGTCGATGGGACACCGCAGGTCTGGATCGTCGAGGAGGCCGACGCCAGGACGTACTGAGACCCACGACACGCTGGACAGGAGGACGCCCCGGCCGAGGGGGGATCCGGCCGGGGCGCTTGAGCCTGATACGCCGAGGAATGCCCTGCCTCGTGTGTATCGGACGGGGTCACGGTATTCCAGACGAGTGGCAGGTCCAGTAGGGCGGACGGCCTGTTGGCCGGGTGCCACTCGGCCCGTCTGGATCTGACCCCCGGGCGCACGGGCCCGGGCACGCGTCAAGGCTGCCGCCGATCCTCCCGTGCCCGGTCGATCTGCGCCACGCGCTGGCGCGAGATGCCCACGACGCGCGCGATGGCGATGTACGTCCAGCCGGCCTCGCGAAGCTCGCCGATGAGGATGCCTCGATCCGCGGATGCGGCGGGCGAGACGGGCACGGGCAGCGTCAGCCGGCGCCTTCGACCGCCGCGGACGAACTCCTCGAGGCGGCGGCTGATCCGGGCACGCTCGAGCTCATCCGAGCTCGACGGTGGTCTGGTGATGGCATCCGGGTTCATGGGGTCGAGCTTGCCCGCTCCGGGTGGCGGCCGACGCTCCCCCGGTAGTACGGGCGAGCGTTTGACAAACGGACCGCGCCTCTGACAAACGGACCGCGCCTCGGCGCCAAACAATCCGGGCCTGTCGGGGATACGGTGCAGTCGAGACAGCGTGGAGGGCGTCGTACGCGGCATCGCTCATGGTTCGCTCGGGCGGACGATGCAGCGCCTCGTATGCCGATCGTTTGCGAGGTTACCGAGCACGCAGCGATCGAGGATTGCCCGGCCTTCCGCGCCGCGGTGGCCGGACTCGATATTGAGGTCTCCGGCGCCAGCGCCCGGATGAACGCTTGTCAGGGACCCGGGCTCATGGGTCGATACCATGACCAGATCGCCGGGTCACCGATCGGCGACCGTCACCCGGGTCGGGGCCGTGAACGCCGCATCTTCGGGCGCGACGGCCAACCGCATCGAGGCGGGCTCCCAGGCGTAGTCGCCCGGCGTGACGATCCGGGCCAGGTAGCGCAATCTCGGCACCCGCAAGGGGTTCGCGACGTTGTCGACCGAGAAGTCGACCTCCTGGCCGACGATGCGATACGGCCCGTTCGCGCCATCGGTGCCCACCCAGCCGTCGGTCCGCGCCACCGGAGCGAGCCCTGACGGTACGAAGTCGACGACTTCATATCCGCCCAGGATGGCCTGACCCGCGAACGTCGGCGTCAACTCCACAACGACGAGGGAATCGGGCCCGATCGTTCCGACCGGCGTGATCGTCCGGGTGAGGCCCAGGGCGGGATCCGATGTCAGCGTCGTCAGGTCGACCGGCTCGGCCCACGAGGCGGCGATCCCGACCTGCCCGGTGAGCGGTTCGAGGCGGAGCGTGGCGCGTTGCGCCGCGGTCAGCGCGACCGTGAACGCCCGTCCCGGCCCGAGGTCAACCACACTGCGGTTACCGTCGACGGTCCAGGCGAAGCTGGCCGGGGCCGCCGGTGTGCGCAGGAGCAGCCGCTCGATCACGCCGATCTGATCGAGGACGTGGAGCTCGTCGCGGGCCGGATTCGCGTCGACGTACGCCGCGAGCGAGACGGCGATCGGATCGCCGATCCCGGCGGCGACCAGCGCGAGGCCGGCGGTCGCGCCGACGGTCTCGTCGAGCGTGGTCCCGACGTGCAGCCGCGTCCAACTCCCGAATCGCTGTCCGTCGGTCCGGAGCAGGTCGCGCTCGATGGCCAGGGCAGCGGCGTCATCGCCGGCGGCAACGAAGCCGAGCGCGAGGTCGATCCGTTCGCTGACGCTCAGGTCCGTCGCCGCTGCGGCAGTCCGAAGATCCGAGAGGACCGGCTCATCAAGTCCGGCGAGGCCGGCCAGGACCGCGATCCGCAGGTCCCGCGTCGTCGAGGGCAGATTGCGCACGGTGTTGAGCGCGTCGCGCACGCTCCCTCGGTCGAATCGATCGGCTGCGACCAGGGCGACCCTGGCCGTGAGCCGGGCATCCGGGCCACCGTATGGGAGCAGTGGCAGGCCGGCTGCGATGACCTCATCCGCGTCGTTCGTCTGCTGGTGGACCTCGTAGGTGGCCGGATCGAACGCGTCCGGCGGGAGCAGGGCGGGGTCGAACCCGAAGTCGGCGATCAGCAGGTCGCGTGCGGTCGCCGCGGCGACCGCCTGGTCGATCCGCGGGCCGCTCGATGTCGCCAGCTCGGTCAAGGCGGCGACGAACCGGCCGCGTCCGGCATCGCTGAACGTGTAGGTCGTGATGTCGGGGCCGCCCGGCACGCTGAGGTTTGCCGTGACGGTATCGAAGGCAGTCCGCGTCTGCGCGGTCCGTGACCGAACGACCGTGATCGTCCGGATGAGTCGATCGGCCAGGGCCGCGCCGCCCGGAGTGGTGGCACTGGCGCCGATCGTGATCTTGTGGACCCCGACGGAGAGCTGCGGCAACGGGATCGAGACGTCGCGGAAGGCGGTCCCATCGACCACGGTCGAAGCCAGGCCAAGCGAGGGGCCGGCCACGTTGAACGAGATCGGATCGCCCGATCTGAGCGATGTGCCGTAGGCCCGCAGTCGGATGACGGGGCGATCCGAGGCGAGGTACTCGTCGGCGATCGTCGCGTCGACGAAGAACGGCAGTCCGACCGGGAGCATCAGCTGGCCCTCGCCTGCCTGCAATGAGGCGGTCATGGCACTGGCACTGACATGCCACGCGGTGAGGTCGTCGGGCAGCTGGAAGGTGACCGTCGCATCACCGTGAGCGTTGGTCTCGAGCTGACGGAACACGGCCGTGTCGCGGAAGTCGTCCCGGGCCTGGGTGACGTCGCCGCCACCACCGCCGGTCGATCCGCCCTCGCCCTCGGTCCCCCCGATCGGAAGCTGGTGGGTGGCAGTGAGCCGGACGATCCCACTCTCGACGCGCTGGTAGAGGCTGCCCAACGGATCGGCGACCTGCGCAGCGCCCATGGAGAACAGCTTCTCGTCGACGGCCCGCACGGTCACGGTGGCCGGGGTGGGCCGCCCGGTCGCGTCCCTGGTCCGGACGGTCAACGTCACCGTCTCGCCCGGTCGGTAGCTCGGCCGAGCGCTCGACAACTCGACCGTGAGGCTCCGCTGCCGGGTGTCGAAGGTCGCCCACGCGGCCGCCTTGGGCTCATACGTCCGACCGTTGAAGTGGACGCCGATGATGAAGATGCCCGGGGCGTCCGCGGAGCTGAAGGTGCGGCTGAAGCGCGGGGTCGTGGTCACGAACGCGGAACGCCGGCCCTGCCGCGAGACCAGGTAGAAGTACCGGTTCGTGCGGCCCGTGGGAAGGGGCCGGACGCCGTCGGTCATCGTCAGGCGGATCGGATCGCCGATCCGGTAGACGAGATCCTGCCCGCCGGCCTTGCCAGCGTTCTCGAAGACCGGCTCCCGGCTCGGCTCCGCGGCGAGGGCACGCGACGCCATGACGCTCGACTGAGCGATCCGACCGGCTCCGTCGTGGGTCCGCAGGATGACCTGGTAGTCGTGAGTGGCGACCGGCACGGTGAGCGTCAGCCGGAACGCCCCGCCGCTGTGCGTCTTGAGGCTCAGCGTCCGCAACGCTTTCCGCTGGGTGTCGTACTCGTAGCGCGGCACGACGAGCTTGGTGATCGGGTCGTAGTCGTAGCCGACGAGCCGCCGGATGGGGATGAGCTCGGTGATCTCGGCCGTCACCGTCGCGCCGACGATCGGCTTCCCATTCGGATCGAGGCTCGAGATGTCAGGCTTCGGAACCGTCGTCAGCTCGCGCTCGAGGCGGGTGAGGTCGACCGCGTGGTCCGAACCCGTCACGACGAGATGGCGTCCCGTGAGCGTGCCCGTGGCTGTGAGCGTCACCGCGCTCGGGAAGACGGCGACGGGCGCATCGGCTCGGATGTCGCCCTCCTCGGGCCGGGCCGGGACCGCGGACAACCGCACGGACTCGGGACCTTCCGGGTACGGGATCGGCGCTGTCCAGCGGGTGGTCGCCTGCCCATCCCGGTCGGTCGAGACGGTGTCGAGGACCGTCTCCTCATCGGAGTCCGCCCGGATCGCGAGGGGCGTGCCGGGCACCGGCTGGCCGTCGAAG
>JADGQK010000039.1 GCA_017881915.1 Chloroflexota bacterium
GAGCTGAGCGCCAAGCCGGCCTTCGCCCAGGTTCCCCAGCTCTTCCTCAGCGACGCCCTGCAGCCGCTGAAGCCCACCCTCGACGCCGGCGTTAAGGTCTTCAATCTCACGATCGACGAGATCAACCAGCACATCGACGAGATGCAGCCGCCGGTCGCAGCCCTCGGCTACAACGCCCAGTGGCCGGGCCCGACGATCCGGGTCACCCAGGGCGACCGGGTCCGGGCTGTCTTCACGAACAACCTCAAGGAGACCACCGGGGTCCATTTCCACGGGGTTCAGTTCGACGACTTCTTCCAGGACGGGGTCCCGTTCGTCACGCAGAAGCCGATCACGCCCGGCGCCAGCTACAGCTACGAGTTCACGGCGACTGATGCCGGCTCCCTGATGTACCACTCCCACCACAACGCGACCGACCAGGTGGGACGAGGCCTCCTGGGTGCGTTCATCGTGGACCCGAAGAACGACCCGGTGAAGTACGACCGGGAGTACATCTGGATCTCGAACGACTCGCTGGGCGGTTTCACGATCAATGGCCACGGCTTCCCGGCCACCGTCCCGGTCCTCGCAGCGGTCGGCGAAACGGTTCGGATCCGGTTCATGAACGAGGGAATCATGATGCACCCGTGGCATCTCCACGGGAACGTCATGAGGGTCGTCGCCCGCGACGGCCGTCCGCTCGGCAGTGCGGCATTCGAGTGCGACACCCTGGGCGTCAACCCGGGCGAGCGCTATGACGTCCTGGTCAGCGCGACCAGGGCCGGCGTGTGGGCATTCCACTGCCACATCCTGCCTCACGTCGAGGGCACCAACGGCATGTTCGGCATGGTCAGCACCCTGGTCGTCGTGCCCGAGAAGGCGCACGTCGACGCAATCGTCAAAGCGATCATCAGCTGAGGTCCCGTGAGGTTTCGTCCGGTCCGCCTCCCTCGAATCGGCGGACGGCTGCTGCTCCTCCTGGGAGCCGTCGCGCTGATCGGCGGCTCGGCCTGCTCCAGCGGCTCGCAGCCGGGTTCGTCGGCGGCGATCACCGTCAGCGGCGCCTGGGTCCAGATCACCGGGGGCCTGGATCAGCCCGCAGCCGGCTACCTCACGATCGACAATCAGGGCAGCGCCGATGACGCGCTTCTGTCCGCCTCGAGCCCCCGGGCCGGATCGGTCGAGCTGCACCAGACGATGCCCGAGATGTCGGGGATGATCGGCATGGATTCGGTCGCCCGGGTCAGCTGCCCGGCGGGCGGCACGGTTGCATTCGCGCCGGGCGGTTATCACCTCATGATCTCGGGCCTGAGCGCCCAACTCAAGGCCGGCGACCTGCTCGAACTCGACCTCGTCTTCGAACATGCCGGCACGATCGTCGTCCAGGCCACAGTCCGGCAGGTCTGACCATGGCCCAGCGCCCGGCGGCACGCGCATCGCATGACGCACCCGAGAGCCGGCTCGACAGCGCCTTCTGGCTGGTCCTCGTGCTTGCCGCAGTCTGCCTGGTCCTCGTCCTGGCGGCGGCGCTCCGGGGCGGCTTCTCGAGTGGCTCGAGCGGCTCCAGCGGCGGTGGGACCGGCGCCCCGAGCCAGCCGGCCGTCGCCGGACCGGCATCGGCGGCGCCGTCGGTGGACGCGACGTCGTTGCTGTATTCGGCGGCGCGCGACGCGCCCGGGATCGCCCTGTCGGATCCGGACGGCCGGCCCCTCACCCTCGCCTCGATGCGCGGAGGGATCGTCCTCGTGTTCTTTGGCTATACCCATTGCCCCGACGTCTGCCCGGCTACGATCGGCAGGGTCGAGCAGGCGATGGCCGCCTACGGCGCAAACATCAGGACGGTCTTCGTGACGGTCGACCCCGAGCGTGACACGACGACCTGGCTCAAGGAGTTCGACTCGTACAGGTCACCCCAGTTCACCGCCCTCACCGGCTCCGACGCCGAGATCCGGGCGACCGCCGACGCGTGGAACGTCAAGTACGCCCGGGTCGAAACGGGCGTTCCCGGCGCCTATTCGATGTCCCACACGGCCGACGTCTTCGTGGTCGACGGCGCCGGTCAGCTCCGGGCAGATTTCCCGTTCGGAACAACCGCTGACGAGATGGTCACCACGCTCCGGCTGATCGGGAGCGCGCCGGCCACGACCGCCCCGACCCAGGCTCCGGCCACCGCGGCCAGCGTTCCGGCCGGTGGTGGACTGCAGATCGAGGTTGACTCGACCTCGATCTGGGCGGGCGGACCGAGTCCGGTGATCCTCGCCCTATCGGGCCCTGCCGGTCGCCTGAATGACACCTCGATCCAGCCACTCGTCCAGCTGATCGGCACGGACGGGACGCCGGTCGGCAGCCCGGTCATGGCCGTACCGGTGCGTCCACCCGGGCTGGCCACCGTCTCATATGTCGCCACGGTCACCATCCCGAACCCGGGCTGGTGGCATCTGGCAGTGTCGGCAACCCCGGGTTCGCTGGCGCTCACCGGGACGGGCGACGTTGCAGCGCTCGACCCGGGCACCTCGGCCGCACTGGGATCGGCCGCGCCGACCATCCACAGCCCGACCCTGGCCGACGTGGCCGGCGATGTCCGCCAGATCTCGACCGATCCGATCCCGGATCCGAGGCTCTATGGGCAGTCGACCAGCGACGTCCTGGCCGCGCACCAGGCGTTCGTGCTCGTCCTCGACTCGGCCAAGTTCCGGGTCACGTCGGCCTGCGGCAAGGCCCTGATCATGGCCCGCTACCTGGAGGACCGCTGGCCTGCTGTGCCGTTCATCCATGTCGAGCCGTTCCGGTATGCCGTCCAAACCGACACGCCGGTCCTCGAGGGCTCCCTGGCCAGCCCTGCCCTGACCGATGTTGCCGCTGCCTGGGGGATCGGCGGAGCTCCGTGGGGAACGACATCGATGCCCTGGGTCTTCGTCGTGGACGGGCACGGGATCGTCCGGGCCAAGTACCAGGGGGTGATGGGCAGCGATGACGTCGACGTGCTCGTCGCGCTCTTCGAGCAGGGCGGATAGGGTGCGGCGCGACTGCCGGCCTAGCGGGTGTAGGCGCCGCCGGGATCGAGCTCGATACGCATCAGCTCGAGCTCGACCGCCGTTGGCTCGGGGGTTACGGCCAGGTCCGGGCTGACCTGGGGCTCCCAGCCGATCGTATCGCGCACTGCCTCGATCGTGGCTCCCGGATGGAGCGAGTCGAGGCGCATCTCACCGCTGTCGTCGAAGTGGTAGATCCCGAGGTCGGTGACCACGACCGACGGGCCCCGGCCAAGCCAACCCTGCTCGCGCCGGATCCGCTCGGCGTTGGCTGCTCCGCCGACGTTGCCCGGTGAGGTTCGAAAGTCGATCTTCTCCACGAACGAGCGCCTCGACTGGCGCATGATCACGAAGATCTGGCGCGCGTTGATCGCAATCTCGCAGGCGCCGCCCGAGCCCGGCAGGCGCGCCTTCGGACGGTGATAATCGCCGATCACCGTCGTGTTGATGTTGCCGAAGCGATCGATCTGGGCCGCTCCCAGGAAGCCCACGTCGATCCGGCCGCCCTGTAGATAGAAGGCGAACAGCTCGAACATGCTCATCGCCGCGGTCGCCCCGGTCACGATCGTCGGGTCGCCGATCGACAGGGGCAGCCGGGCCGGCCGGGCGCCGAAGACGCCGGCCTCGTAGACGAGCTCGAGATCCGGCGCGACCGTCCGCTTGGCCAGGTTGACCGCGATGTTCGGCAGGCCCACCCCGACGAAACAGACATGCTGGCCGGCCAGCTCCCGGGCGGCCGCGACGATCATCATCTCGGACTTCGAGAACGTTGCCGGGGCCGGCGGTGGCTCAGCCCGGGGGCTCATCGGTACTCGCCGTAGTCGACCGAACCGGACGGGGCCGGCGCGCTCGGCCTGAGGCTGGCCAGCCGTTCGGCGCCCAGTTTCTCGACGTAGTCCGCCCGTCCATCGAGTCCGTGGACCCATTCGGCCAGCCAGGCGTCGGTCGCTGCCGGATCACGGCTGATCGGATCCCAGTCGAGGTAGAAGCGGTTGTCGCGGTCGTAGGTGCCCTGGACATAGGACGGATGTGCGCCCCAGGGTTCGACCACGACCGCGTCCACGATCAGGCCGGGGATGATCGTGCGGTTCGGGTCGGCCCGGATCAGGGCCTCGTCGACGAGCTCCTCCACGACCACGATCACCCGCTCGGCCGCGAACGCCGCCTCCTTCTGACAGCCGAGCAGGCCCCAGGCCTGCGTGTCGCCGTTCGCATCGGCGCGCTGGGCATGGACGATCGTGACGTCCGGCTTGAGCGGAGGAACCGCGTACACCGTGCCGTCGCCGTAGGGCGACTCGATCGGGCGGATCAGCGGGTTGACGACCGGCAGGTCCGTCTCGAAATAGCTCCGCAACGGGAAGAAGGGCAGGTTGGCCGCGCCGGCGGTATACCGGGCGACCATCCCGAAGTGGCTGTACTCCTCGAGCTCAAGACTGGGCTGGTCGCCTTCGGTCACCCGCCGGATCGCGTTCAGGCCGCCAACCCCGGGATTGCCCAACCAGCTGAAGATCAGCTTGCGCGCCACGCCCGCCGCGACCATCTGGTCGTAGATCACGTCGGGCGTCATCCGGGCCAGGACCAGGTCCCGGCGGCCCTGCCGGATGATCTCGTGACCGGCCGCGAAACTGATCAGGTGGGTGAAGCCCTCGATCGCGACCGTGTCGCCGTCGCGCACGATCGCGGCAATCGCGTCATGCATCGTGGCGACCTTCGAGGTGTTCATCGGCTGGCTCGGCTGCTCCGCTGGAATGCTGCTGGACGAAGCTGGTACCGGATCGGCGTCGGGCTAGATCGCCTCTTCGACGCCGGTGATCGCGCCCGCCGCCCTTGCGGAACGGAGGATCTCACCATGCTCGCCGGCGACGTCGGCGACTGCCTCGCCGAAGATCCGCAGCCCAGTGTCCATCTCGGCTGCGCTGACCAGCAGTGCCGGCGACATCCGGACGCACGACCTGCCGCACTCCAGGACGAGCAGCCCGCGCTCGAACGCGGCCCACTGGACTTCCTCGGCATGGTCCGGCGTATCGAACTCGACGCCCAGCATCAGGCCCTTGCCCCGAACGTCGAGAACGAGGTCCGGATAGCGGGCCAACAGCGGCCGCAGGCCGCTCAGGGCCTGCTCACCTCGCCGGGCGGCATTCGCGATCAGGCCGCCCTCGAGCAGTTCGATCGTGGCCAGGGCGGCGGCGCAGGCGACCGGGTTGCCGCCGAATGTCGATCCGTGGGCGCCGGGCCCCCAGGCCTCCAGGATCGGCGCCCTGGCGATCAGCGCGGCCAGGGGCATGCCGCTGGCGATCCCCTTGGCCGACAGGAGGATGTCCGGCTGCACGCCCCAGTGCTCGACCGCCCACATCCGACCGGTCCGACCGGCACCCGACTGGATCTCGTCGGCGATCAGCAGGATTCCATGCCGGTCGCAAATCTGTCGAAGACCCTCCAGGAAGCCATCCTCGGGTACGACGTAGCCACCTTCACCCTGGATCGGCTCGACGATGACCGCGGCGACCTCATTGGCCGGGACCAGCTTGTCGAAGAGCACGTCGTCGAACCAGCGCAGGTCGGCAACCTTGCCGTACGGCGCATGGAAGACGCCGGGCAGCAGCGGGCCGAAGCCGGCGTGGTACTTCGCCTTCGAGGCGGTCAGGCTGAGCGCGCCGTAGGTCCGGCCATGGAACGCCCCCAGGAAGGCGACCACGTACGGCCGTCGGGTGGCATGGCGGGCCAGCTTGATCGAGGCCTCGACCACTTCGGCCCCGGAGTTGCCGAGGAAGACCCGGGCCGGCCCATCGAACGGAGCGAGCCGAGCCAGGCGCTCGCACACCTCTGGATAGATCGGCAGGTAGAAATCGGACGCCGAAAAGTGGATGAGCTCGGCGGCCTGCTCCTTGATCGCAGCCACGACCTGGGGATGGCTGTGGCCGGTCGAGTTAACCGCGATTCCCGCGGCGAAGTCGAGGAAGAGGTTGCCGTCGATATCCTCGACCACGAGCCCGTCACCGCGGGCCGGCACGATCGGATAGGCACGCGGCAGGCTGGGCGACGTCCACGTCTCGTCGAACGCGATATGCGCCCTGGCCTTGGGTCCGGGGATCTCGGTCAGGAGATCCGGAACCGGGCGGGAGCCGGCGAGTCGATTCGTGGCGTGAGTCGCGACCTGGGTCACGGGGCACCTCTCGGCTGGCCGCCTCAGCCACCTGGCCCCGGCCCGGGCCGAGGCGCGCGGGCCTCGTGGCGAATACGTTTTATGCAGACTGGATACTGCAAACGAGTATAGCCGAGGCGCCCGGTCCTCCGCGGACGGCGTCCGGCGCTCGGCTCATACCGTGAGCAACGCCCCACCACGCCACAACAGAGGCTCGCTCCGGCGCGTCGTTGCTATGCAGATCCGCGTCAGGGTCGGTTGGCTATTGGACATATGAGGCTTGGGATGCGTCTCGTGACCGCCCTGCTGCTCGGCATCACGCTTGCAGCCTGCGGTCGGCCTCCGGCTAGGCCTTAGCCAGGCTCATCCCCTCGGAATGGTCATGCAGCGAGCGCACAGGGGCTTAGCGCTTTTGGCGCCGAACGATCGAACCTGCCCGCTCAGGCTTGACCCAAATCTCAATTCCCCGCGGTTAGCCGCGGGCATTCCACGTCCATGGTCGCTGTGAGCGTAGGGTAAGCCGATAAGGCCGCGAACGAGGCTCCTCGCCCCGCTCGGGAACTCGATCCGTGCACGAGGTCACGTTCGGAACCCGCTCGACGGCCCGTGGTGCCCGCCCCAATCGAAGTTGCCCAAGGCTTGTACCCGGGCCTTGTGCTCAGAGCGACCATGCACGCGGAATCGGTCGGGACAAGGGCCGCCGGTCGGGCGCGTGCCTGAACCTCTCGCCGCCACGTCGCCAGACGCCAGCGCCAGTGAGCCCCGCCTAGTCGACGACCGTGTGGCTCTGCTCGCGCAGGAACTGGGCCACGTAGTACATCGACAGGCCGGCCTTGCCGGTCGAGCCGGAACCCTTCCAGCCGCCGAAGGCCTGCACGCCCGGCCACGCTCCGGTCGTGGCGCCGGCCCGCCGGTTGACATAGAGCGTGCCCGTCTCGATCGTGTCGAGGAAGCGCTGGACCTCCGTCGGATCCTCGCTGAAGATCCCTGCGGTCAGGCCATACACGCTCTCGTTCGAGAGCCGGATCGCATCGTCGAGCGAGTCGACTGGAGCGACGGCGGTGAACGGCGCGAAGAGCTCGTCGACGAACAGGCGGTGATCGGCGGGCAGGTTGCCCACGATCGTCGGCTCGACGAAGAAGCCACGCTCCAGGCCGCCATCAGTCAGCCGCTCGCCGCCCACGAAGACCGTGCCGTCGCGGCGCGCCTCGGTCGATGCCTGCTGGAAGCGATCGACCGCCCGCTGGTCGATGACCGGCCCCATCCAGTTCGAACGCACGAGTGGGTCGCCGACGGTCAGGGCCGCGGTCTTCTCGACCATCAGCCTGACCAGCTCGTCGTGGACCGGCCGTTCGACGTAGACCCGGCTATTGGCCGAGCACTTCTGGCCGCTGAAGCCGAAAGCCGACCGGACGATTCCCTCGGCCGCCTCTTCGAGGTCTGCCCTGGCCGTCACGATCGCCGGGTTCTTGCCGCCCATCTCGACGATCGCCGGCCGGGGGAAGCGGGTCGAGAAGTTCCTGAAGAGCTCGAATCCCACGTCGTACGAGCCGGTGAACACGATTCCGTTGATCCCCTGGTTCTCCTGAAGCTCCTGGCCGACCGTCTCGCCCGGGCCCATGACCAGGTTGAGGGCGCCGTCGGGCAGGCCGGCATCGCGATAGGCCTGGACCAGGTTGACCGCCGACATCGGGGCGGCCGTGCTCGGCTTGAAGACAACCGTGTTGCCGGCGATCAGGGCGGCCGCCGTCGGACCGGCGGAGAGGGCCATCGGGAAGTTGAACGGGCTGATCACCGCGAAGACACCCAGCGGGCGGAGGATCGAGCGGGTGTGAACCGCTGCGTCGCCCAGGTTGTCCATCGGGTGGTCGTAGCCGTCGTTGCGCTCCAGCACGTCGGAGTAGTAGCGCAGCAGATCGGCTGCCTCCTCCACCTCACCGAGCGCCTCGAGACGGCTCTTGCCGACCTCGATCGCCATGTGCCCGGCGTAGGCCATCTGGCGCTGGCTGATCAGCTCGGCGGCGCGGCGGATGATCGCCAGGCGCTCGTGCCAGGGCGTCGCGGCCCAGGCCGGCTGGGCTGCCCGGGCGACCGCGATCGCGTCGCGGACATCCTGGCGGGTGCCCTTCGCGAAGTGGCCGACGACGATGTCGTGGTCGATTGGTGAGCGCACGATCGATTCGCCATCACCCTCGCGCGACTTGCCGCCGATCTGATTGAGGTGGTGACCGCCGAGCTCGCCGCGGGCCTGGGCAAGACCGGCCTCGTATAGCGCGTGGAGCTCTTCGTTGTCATTGCGCAGCGTCGCGTAGGTGATCTTCAGGCGCGGGGTCGCGTCAGTCGTCATCGGTGTGTTCCCCTGTCTCGGGTGCTGGCGCGGGCCGGCGAGGATGCGCGGCGGCGACGGTGCAACCAGTGTAGCGCGGGGGATGCGCCCGGGACCTCAGTCGCAGCCTTGGTCGAAGACAGCGACGACTTCGGCCAGCGAGGCGGCGACCGCCGTCGGCGCACCGCCGCCCCGGCGCCGAGCGGCTGCAGCCACCAGCTCCGCGTCACCGTGCCTGCCGCTCCGAACGAAGATCCCGCGCAGGCCGAGTCGCTGGGCTGCCAGGATATCGCTGAAGATGTCGTCGCCGACCATCGCCAGGTCGCGCCGGGAGGCGCCCGGCAGGGTCGCCACGAGCTGGGCGGCGGCCTCGCGGAAGAACGCCGAAGACGGCTTGCCGATGACCGTCGCGCGCTGGCCGGTGGCGAACTCGAGGCCGGCCACGAACGCGCCCGAATCAAGGGTGGGTCCGTCGGGCGTCAGCCACCACGGGTTGCGATGCATGCCGATGAGCTCGGCCCCGGCGCGAACCAGGCGGAAGGCGTGATTCAGGTTGTCGTAGGTCGCCGCCTCGGGCGAGTCGCCGATCACGACGGCGGCCGCGGCCGCGCCCGGCTGGCCGGCCTCGGCATCGGACAGGAGCTGCTGTCCGGCGAACTCGGTCCGGGCATCGTCGGACGCAATGACGAACAACGGACGGCCGGGATGGCGCCGGCGGGTGTAGGCCGCCGAGAGAGACAGCGCGGACAGGATCCGCTCGGGCGGCAGGTCGAGCCCGACCCGGCGGCCCCACCTCGCGAGCTCCTGCCGGCTCAGCAGCGACGTATTCGTCACGATCCGATAAGGCACCCCGCGCCGGTCGAGCGTGGCAATCGCCTCCACCGCCCCGTCGATCGGGCGGCCGGCAAGGATGACCACGCCGTCGAGGTCGAGGAGGAATCCGCGGATCCCGCTCAGGGCGGCCCTCAGGGCGGCGCCAGGGTCAGCGGCAGGGCCGGCGCCAGGGGCAGCGCGCTGAGCTCGGGTCATGGGCGGGATGGTACCGTGCGCACCGGCGACCGACGCCTGATCGGTCGCGGTCGCGAGGAGGCACCCATGGGACTGCTCGATGGCCGGCGGGCACTCGTCTTCGGGGTCGCGAACGACCATTCGATCGCCTGGGGAATCGCCCAGGCGCTCCACGAGGCGGGCGCAACGGTCGGCTTCAGCTCGGTCGAGAGCCTCCTCGACCGGCGTGTCCGGCCCCTGGCCGAATCGATCGGGTCGACCTTCATCGAGCCGTGCGACGTCCAGTCCGACGATCAGATCCGGGCGGTCTTCGCGAAGTGGCGGACCGCTCACGGGCCGGACGGACAGGTCGACATCCTCGTCCACGCGCTGGCCTTTGCCCGCCGGGAGGACCTCGAGGGCAGCTTCGTCGACACCTCACGCGAGGGCTTCGCCCTGGCCCTCGACGTAAGCGCCTACTCCCTGGTGGCGGTCGTCCGGGAGGCCCGTCGGGCCGGCCTCCTGCATCCGGGCTCGAGCGTCCTGACGCTGACCTACTACGGCGCTGAGAAGGTCGTCAGCAACTACAACGTGATGGGCGTGGCGAAGGCGGCGCTCGAGGCCTCGGTCCGCTATCTCGCCGCGGACCTCGGGCCCGAGGGCGTTCGGGTGAACGCGATTTCGGCCGGTCCGGTGCGGACCCTGGCTGCCGCCGGGATTGCCGGGTTCAAGAAGATGTACGGGGCATTTGCCGACCTGGCTCCATTGCGCCAGAACATCTCGATCGAGGACGTCGGGCGGACGGCCCTGTATCTCGCTTCGGACCTGTCCAGCGCGGTGACCGGCGCGACGATCTACGTGGACGGGGGCTTCAACATCATGGGCGTGCCGAGCGCCGACGCCTGAGCCTGGACCCGTCGATCGAAGGGACTCCATTCAGGCGATTCTCAGACCCGCTTCGTAGAACTGGGAGAGACAGCACAACTCCGGGAACATTCCACGAGGCTCCAACGATGACTCTACCAATCGATCCAGGCAGCACCAGCGGCCGGTACGAGGACCCGATTCCGGCGGCCTACGATGACGAGGCCGCCGATGAGCCGGCCCGGCCGTGGGTCGCCGTCCAGCCGCTCCAACCGACCGCCGGGCGAAGCGCTGGGAACGGGATCGGCCGCGGCTCGATCGTCCTGACCGCGATTCTCGCGGCCGCGCTGTCGGCTGGTGGAACTCTGGGCATCGTCGAACTGACGCTGCCAGCGGCCACGCCCAGCGCCACGACCGTACCGGCCCAACTGACCAGCACCAGCACGACCGTCCCGACGGCGAGCGGCGCAGCCAACCAGCCGATCGTCCAGATTGCCGCGACCGCCAGTCCGGCCGTCGTCACGATCACGGCATCCGGCGGCGGCGGTTCGGGCCGCGGTTCGGGCCGCGGCTCGGGCTCGTCGATCGGGTCCGGGATGATCGTCACCAGCGACGGCTATATCCTGACAAATCGCCACGTGGTCGCCACCGGCGGGACGCTCACCGTCCAGCTCGCCGATGGCCGCCAGTTCGATGGCACGGTCGTCGGCACGGACCCAGCCCATGACGTGGCCGTCGTCAAGATCTCGGCGACGGGCCTGACCAAGGTAAGCCTCGGCAATTCGGACAAGCTCGAGATCGGCCAGTTGGCGATCGCCATCGGCGACCCGTTGGGTACGTTCGTGGGGACCGTGACGACCGGGATCGTGAGCGGGACGGGGCGCTCGATCGACGTGCGCGACCCGCAGACCGGCTCGGCGGTCCACCTCACGGGCCTGATCCAGACCGACGCCGCGATCAACGAGGGCAACAGCGGCGGGCCGCTGCTCAACTCGGCGGGCCAGGTCATCGGGATCAACACGGCCACCGACCCGAATGCCCAGGGGATCGGCTTCGCCGTTCCGATCAACACCGCGATCACCCTGCTGACCCAGGCCCAGGCCGGGAACGCCACGACGAACTGACCTGAGCGCGGGCTGCCCCCGCGGACAGGCGAAGCCCGGTGGCACACTGCGGCCATGGGCACACCCCAACGGATCCTGATCGATCCTGAGCCCCGGCTGCGCGCTCCGACCCGCGCGGTGCGGCTGCCCGACAAGGGGCTGCGCCGGCTGATCGACGACATGGTCGTGACGATGCGCAAGGCGGGCGGCGTCGGCCTCGCCGCACCCCAGATCGGCGAGCCACTTCGGCTGGCCGTGATCGAGGTCAAGGGCCTGCTCACCGTCATCGGCAATCCGGCCGTAGTCAGGACCGGTCGTCCGGCGGTCGACTGGGAGGGCTGCCTGTCGATCCCGGACCGGGTGGCCCAGGTCCGGCGGGCAGCCGAGATCGTCATCGTCGCCGACGACATCGAGGGTCGCCGGGTCCGTCACCGCGGAACAGGACTGCTGGCCCGGGTCTTCCAGCACGAGATCGACCACCTTGCCGGCCGGCTCTACATCGACCTGATCGACCTGTCCGAGCTGGTCGACACGCGGCTCCATCCGATCCGGCCGGGATGAACGGCCAATCTGTCGGGCTGCACATCGTCCTTGGTCACGGCGCGTCCGGGAGTGCGGCCAGCATGGCTCCCTACGTGAGTGGACTGCGAGCGCGCGGCCTGGTTGCCGATGCGATCAACCTGCGTCGCGGCCGGGCCGAGGACGCGCTGCCCGGTTTCTGGACGGCGACGGAGTCGCTCCTGGCCAGCGGAGCGGCCGCGGGTAACGGCGGTCTCCCGGGCCTCGTCGCCGGTGGCCAGTCGTTCGGCGGTCGGGTCGCCAGCCTTGCTGCCGCCGAGCGGCCGGCCGAGGTGCGGGCCCTCGTCTGCTTCTCGTACCCGCTCCATCGACCGGGCGCCCCTGAGACCTGGGACCTCCGAACGGCTCACTGGCCGCAGATCGCCTGCCCGGTCCTGCTGCTTTCGGGCGAGTCCGACCCGTTCGCGAAGATCGACCTGCTGCAGGCCGCGCTGGAGCGCCTGCCGAATGCCGAGCTCGTGACCTATCCCCGGCTCGGCCACGGCCTCCTGGCGGTCCTGCCCGACGTCCTTGACCGGGTCGCCGCGTTCATCCGCCGGATGGCCTAGGCCAGGCGCTCGGCAAGGTAGCGCAGGGCGATCGGATAGCGGTATTCGATGCCGCCGTGAGCCGCATCGAAGAGCTCGAAGAACGGGGTCACCGAGCCGGCCGCAGCACAGGCCCGGCGAAAGGCCTCGGCGCCCAGGTCGAGGTGGTATTCGTCGCGGGTGCCGGCATCGATGTAGATCGCCCGGAGGCTGCGCAACGCGGCGATGCCCTCCTCGGTCCGGGCGACCCGGACGGGATCCCAGGCCAGCCAGCGAGCCCAGACCTCGGGAATCAGCTCGCCGGTGCCCGGATCGAATGGCAACTGGACCGTGCCATCCGGATCGGCCGAGTAGCAGGCAGCCATCGCGTAGCTGTCGAGGAGCGCCGCGTCGGCGGCGTTCGAGAATGCCGGACGGCTGCGGAAGTCGGCCAACCAGCGCTCGTACGAGCCGCCGAAGCCGTCGCGCAGGGCACGCGCGACCGACGCGAACTCGTCCTGGTAACAGACCTCGAACAGGGCGTCGCCGGCGTGGGTCGCCAGGCCACCGAAGCGATCCGGCCGAAGGAGCGCGTTGATCATCGCCCCATAGCCGCCGCTCGACTTGCCGGCGATCCCGCGATGGGCCGGCTCGGCCAGGGTCCGGTAATGGCCGTCCACCCAGTCGACCACCTCATCGGCCAGGTACGTTCCGTAGCGGCCCGTCCCCGCTGAGTCGATGAACTGGCTGCCGCCGAACGACGTCCAGCAGTCGACGAAGACAATGATCGTGGGAGGGGCTGCCTCCACATCTCCCGCGAACAGTTCGTCGATCAGCTCGGGCACCGTGGGCCGAAACGCCGACCGGTTGCGCCACATGTCGAGCTGACCGGTCATCCCCTGGATGAGGTAGATCGACGGGAAGCGGCGCTGGGGCTCCGCCGCGTAGGCGGGCGGGAGGTAGACCAGCAGGGGCCGGGCGGCCGGATCGCCGAGCGGATTGTGGCGCAGGATGGCGCTCTCGAAGACGTGTTCCTCGAGGCGGCCGCGCCACGAGATCGACCAGGGCTGCATCCACCCCATGATCGCTGATCGATGGCCGGTCGGTATTGCACCGCGGCGGTCCTTGCAGGTCCGCACCCGTTCCCCGATTCGAAACCCGGGCAGCGGCTAGGCTTGTTGGGCGGATCGTGCAGCTCGCGGCCTTCGGGTGCTCCCCGTCCCGCCCGGATCGGTGATTTGATGTCCTCCACCTACGACGAGCGTGGCCTGCTGATCGAGCTCGAGCCAGAAGCCGCACGCCTCTACGACCGCCATATCAAGGTGGCCCAGGAGTGGTTCCCCCACGACTTCGTTCCATACCGGCTCGGGCGCGACTTCGACAAGGAGCCCTGGACGCCGGATCAGCCCCGCCTGACCGGCGTTGCCCAGACGGCATTCGAGATCAACCTTCTGACCGAGGACAACCTGCCCTCGTACCACCGGCTGATCCACGGCATGTTCGGCAGCGGCGACGGAGCATGGATCAGCTGGGTCGGGCGCTGGACCGCCGAAGAGGGCCGTCACGCGATCGTGCTGCGCGACTATCTGACGGTCACCCGGAACATCGACCCGGTCGCACTCGAGCGCGGCCGGATGGCCCAGCTCGAGAAGGGCTACGACCTCGCCTCGCCGGACACCCTCCACGGCCTCGCCTACGTGGCCTTCCAGGAGCTGGCGACCCGGATTTCGCACCGCAACACCGGCCGCTACTCGAACGACCCGGTGGCCGACCGGATCATGATCCGGATCGCGGCCGACGAGAACCTGCACATGGTCTTCTACCGCGACATCATGGCCGCTGCGCTGCTCATCGAACCCTCGGCCGCGGTGTGCGCGATCGTTGACGAAGTCCTCGCCTTCCAGATGCCAGGCGCCGGGATTCCGCACTTCGTGCGCAAGGCCGCCCAAATGGCCAAGGCCGGGATTTACGATGTGCGGGTCCACCGCGACGAGGTCCTCCTGCCGATCATCCGCCATTGGCGAATCTTCGACCTGAGTAACCTGACCGAAGCGGCGGAGGAGGCCCGTCGCCGCCTGGCGGAGCACCTCGACAAGCTGGAGGCGGCCGCCCGGCGTTTCGAGGAGCGCCTGGCCGGATCGACCATCCCCAGGATTGCCTCCGTCGGCTGACCAACCCAGGAGAACTACCGAAATGAGCGATTCGCGCGGCGACGACCGGCACACGAAGTTCCTGCTCTCGGAAGACCAGATCCCGCGAGCCTGGTACAACATCGTGGCGGACCTGCCGATTCCGCCGGCTGCGGTCCTCCACCCTGGGACCGGCCAGCCGATCGGCCCGGCCGACCTCGCCCCGCTCTTCCCGATGGCCCTGATCGGCCAGGAGGTCAGCACCGAACGCGAGATCGAGATCCCGGAGCCGGTCCGCGAGGCCTACCGCCTGTATCGGCCCAGCCCGCTGTTCCGGGCACACCGGCTGGAGAAGGTCCTCGACACCCCCGCCCATATCTACTACAAGTACGAGGGCGGCAGCCCGGCCGGCAGCCACAAGCCGAACACCGCGATCGCGCAGGCCTTCTACAACCAGCAGGAAGGCACGAAGCGGATCGCAACCGAGACCGGGGCGGGCCAATGGGGCAGCGCCCTGGCCCTTGCCGGCGCCATGTTCGGCCTCGAAGTCAAGGTCTACATGGTCCGCGCCAGCTACGACCAGAAGCCGTATCGGCGGATCCTGATGGAGACCTACGGCGCCTCGGTCGTCGCCAGCCCGAGCCCGACGACGAACTACGGCCGGGCCGTCCTGGCCGAGCATCCCGACAGCCCGGGCTCGCTGGGCATGGCGATCAGCGAAGCCGTGGAGGACGCAGTCAGCCGCGACGACACGAAGTACAGCCTGGGCTCTGTCCTGAACCACGTCCTGATCCACCAGAGCGTCGTGGGCCTCGAGGCGATCGAGCAGATGGCGCTGGCCGGCGAGGAGCCGGACATGATCATCGCCTGCGCCGGCGGTGGCTCGAACTTCGCCGGGCTCGCTTTCCCGTTCCTCGGCCTCACCTTCCGGGGCGGCCGCAAGTACCAGGTCATCGCGGTCGAGCCCGAGGCTGCACCATCGCTGACCCGGGGCGTCTACGCCTACGACTTCGGCGACACCGGCAGGATGACGCCACTGGTCAAGATGCACACCCTCGGCTCGGACTTCATCCCGGAGCCGATCCACGCCGGCGGCCTGCGCTATCACGGCATGGCGCCGCTGGTCAGCCTGCTCAAGGACCACGGGGACATCGAAGCGCGCTCCGTCCACCAGGGCCCGGCCTTCGCCGCGGCCGTCGCCTTCGCCCGCGCAGAAGGCATCCTGCCGGCACCCGAGTCGTCCCACGCGATCCGGGTCGCGATGGACGAGGCGATCGCCGCCAGGGTCTCCGGCGAGAAGAAGGTGATCCTGTTCAACCTGTCCGGCCACGGTCATTTTGACCTGGCCGCCTACGAGAAGTACCTGAACGGCTCGCTTGAAGACTACGAGTACGTCCCCGACGAGGCCGCCCTGGCAGCCCTGCCCAAGGTGGGCTAGGGCCGCCCGCGGGTTCCGCGCCGAAGCGTCGGTTCGAGGCGAGGAGGCGCCCTCATCTCGCGATTTGGCCGAAGGTGCGGTTCCAACGCCGCTGATCGTTCAACGGCACGTCTGGGACTCAGCTTCCAATCGTGACCGCGTAGACCCAGTTGTCGGCGCCGAGCTCGGGTCCCGGCACTGGCGGCCCGCCGCCGTTCTGGCCGATCCGGACCTCGTACGAGGGCGAGTCGGGCACGCCCGTCACCGAAAAGGTGAACCGGCAGTCCGTGCTCGACCGAGCCTCGCCCTGGCTCAGCGTGCCCGTGACCGTGCCGTTCTCGCCCCCGACGGTCACCTGAGTCCCAGGGCCAAGATCGCGATTCGCCACGGTGCCCTTGCATGTCGTGCCGGTAACCGCGATCCCGGCGCCGGTCGAGTCCAGCAGGTCAACCAGTCACATCACGGTGTGGGTCGGACCGGCCAGGCATCCAGCCGCGACAAGGGTACAAATCGCGATCAGTCGGAAGATCGATCTCGGCACTGGCGGACCCCCGTCTGAAGGTTGGGACCAAGGGTGGTGGCCTGGTATCCGTCCCGCATCGGTCCGATCGTACCGAGTACGCGAGGCAGGCTATGCACAACGTTGCCGGGTCAGGGCAGCTGGGGCCGAGTTCGGACGAATGTCGCCACCAGACGCACCACACACCGGTTGGGCCGATTCGCGACCCCAACCAGCGTCCCAGGGGTGGCCGTCCATGCACGAAATCGGGCACCTGACCCGCGCTGGAGGCGGCAATCCGGGTCCAACTCCCAGTTCGTGCGTCTCGTGGCGACATTCGTCCCAGGTCGGGTCGCGGGCGGAGCGCTGGGCGCCGATCGGAGAGGAACGCGGTGCGCCGGGCCGTCGAACGCCGCCGACGCTAGCCGCGGGACGCTCGCCGGATCGCCATCTCGCGGCCGGCGACCCCGGCGATGATCCCCCGTCCGGCCGCCACCCGGAGCAGGAAGCAGACCCACATCCGGTACGGCGCATACGCTGCCGTAAGACCCGCAACCACGTCCGGATCGGGCTGATCGCCCAGGCCGTGGAGCTGGCCGAGCGCCGCGATCGAGAGGGGCTCGTCCGGGAAGACATCGGCAATCCCGCAGCCGCGCAGGTAGATCCCGCTGGACCAGAACGGCCCGATCCCGCGGATCCCCAGCAGCGACGCCGGCCCAGCCTGGGGGCCGAGCGCCCGGAGCCGCTCGGCATCGAGGCGGCCTTCAAGGGCGGCCCGGGCAACACAATGCAGCCGGACGACCTTCTCGGGGGCGACCCCGGGCAGGTCCCGCAGCGTGAGCAGGCGTTCCGGCGTCGGAAAGCTCCAGGCGTCCTCGCCGGCGACCTGGAGGCGCGTCCCGAGGTCCGCAATCAGTCGATCCTGGATCCGGGCGGCCTGGGCCATCGAGATCCGGGCGCTGAGGATCGCCCAGGCCGCCGTCTCGTACGGCGAGGTGAAGCACACCGGCCGCAGGCCGGGCAGCGCTGCCATCAGCGGGGCAAGTGCGGGATCCCGGCGGGCCAGGTCCGCGTACCCGGACCCATCGACGTCGAGCGAGAAGATCCGGGCGACCTGGGCCGCCACGGCCTCGATCCGATCGGACCCAGCGACCTCGCCTTGGACCCGGCCAGCCTCGAACCGGAGCGCCACGGCGACCGGCCCGAAGTCGCCGTCGAGCGGGAACGCGAGGCGGAGGACCTCGTCGGGAGCCACTCCACCCGGCGATGCGTGCCGGCTCGTGGGACCGAAGCGGGCGAGGACAGCCACGGCCGTCGGCCAGGAGAACGGTCCCCGTGGCTCGATCGAGAAGGTCCGGGCGCTCGTTGCAAGCATCGTGGCGTCTCCTTGTCGTGAGTCGATCGTTCGAGTTTCACGGTTGATACATGCCAACAGATGTCAGCTATTCGTGCGATCCTGCCGGCATGCAGGCCGATCGGCTCCTCGCGCTGCTCCTGCTCCTGCAGGCCAACGGGCGGCTGAGCGCAACGAAGGTTGCCCGCGAGCTCGAGGTATCGACCCGGACGATCTACCGCGACCTCGATGCGCTGTCGGCCGCCGGCGTGCCCGTGTACGCCGAGCGCGGCCGCAACGGCGGGTGTGCTCTCCTGCCGGGCTTCAGGACCGATGTCACCGGGCTGACGGCGGCCGAAGCGCAGGCGCTCTTCATCTTCGCCGGGCGGGGATTGCCGGGTGGCCTCGGCCACGAAGGCGACCTGACGAGCGCTCTGCGCAAGCTCCTGGCCGCCGTTCCGGAGCCACACCGACCGGCGGCCGTCCGGGCTCGTGAGCGGGTGGTGGTCGATCCAACGGCCTGGGCACGTGAAGCGGAGCCGCTGCCCCACCTGGCCACGGTTCAGGAGGCGGTCTGGTCAGATCGACAGCTCCGGCTGCGCTATCGGAGCAGCGACGCCGAGGTTGGCCGCGAGCTGACCGTCGAGCCATACGGCCTCGTTGCGAAAGCGGGCACGTGGTACCTCATCGCCGCCGAGGACGGCGAGCCGCGCCTGTTCCGGGCCTCCCGGATCGAAACGGCGACCGTGCTCGACGCCGACGCCCGGCGTCCGGCCGGGCTGGATCTCGAAGCGCTCTGGCTCGAGCTCCGCCGGCGATGGGACGACCGGGGCGGCGACGGTCTCGCCGTCCGGGTCCGCGTACGAACGACGAACCTGCCGCGGTTCCTGCGGATGAGCGTCGGGCCGACGATCGCACCGCCCGTTCAAGGCCAGGAAGGCGCCGGCGGAGGATGGACCCACCTCGGGCTCCGCTTCCGCAGCGAGGGACCGGCGGTCGCCTTCCTGCTCGGCTTCGGCGGCGATGTCGAGGCCCTCGAACCAGCCTCGCTGCGCTCGGCCATGGCCGCCTCCGGCCGGGCGATCGCCGCCCGCTACCCCGAGGCGTAAGCGAACAGCCGATCAGCGACTCAAGGCGTCGAGCAGCTCCGACCAGGCCGCGAGGTAGGCATCCACGTCTTCATCGGCCGCCGGGACCGAGGCGACCGGGCCCGCTCCGACGATTGCCTCCCAGACGCCGCGGTTGGCAAGCCAGATCCGGATCAGCCGGGTCAACAGGTCGTCCGCAGCGGCCCGCCCCTCGGCGGCATTGCGCAGCGGCTCGGGTCGGAACGTGTAGCCCGCGCGCGGCCCGAGGCGGTAGATGTGCCACGGCAACCCGACCCGGGCGACGGCGGCGCGCATCCCGTCGGCCAGCCGTGCTCCGAGGCGCTGGGTGCTGGCGTAGGCGGCCGGGGTCAGGATCTCGAGCATGGTTGCCCGCGCGGCGGCCAGTGACAGGGCATTGCCGAAGAGCGTCCCGCCGATCGCAATCAGGTTGGAACGCTCGCCGTCGGGCCCCTTCACCTGGGTCAGCACGGCGCCGATCTCGTCGGTCATTCCCCACGCGCCGAAGGGCACGCCAGCGGCGATCGACTTGCCGCAGGTTACGAAATCGGGGTCGAGCCCCCAGGCCGCGGTCAGGCCACCCGGCCCGACGACCTGGGTGTGGGTTTCGTCGAGAGCGAGCAGCGTGCCGGCCTCGCGGGTCAGCCGGCGCAGCTCGGCGTGGAAGCCCGGGTCGGGCAGGATCAACCCGAAGTTGTTGGTCAGGGCCGGCTCGGTCAGGACGATCGCGATGTCACGCCGCCCCAGGGCAGCCGCGAGCGCGGCCGGATCGTTGAGGGGCACGAGGACCGTGCCGTCGATGACATCCCGGCCGATGCCCCGCTCCTCGGCCACGAGCCGGCCGTCGGGGTCGAGCTCGACGAGCGCCTCGGCCAGGTGGCCAAGGTACTTCCCGTCGAACAGCATGACCTTGTCCCGGCCGGTGGCGACACGGGCGACCCGGATTACCTCGGTATTTGCCTGGCTGGCCGACAGCGTGTACTGCCACTTCGGCAGGCCGTACCGTCGGCCGAGCTCCTCGGACACGACGATGGCGTCCTCGACCGGCAGGAGGAACTGGTGGCCGCGGGCCATCCGTTCGCTGACGGCTCGGACGAGCGGTTCGGGGGCATAGCCGCAGAACATCGACATGTCGGCGATGTTGAAGTCGCTGTAGGTGTGGCCGTCGACGTCGCTGAACCGGGCACCGTGGCCCTCCGCCGCCCATATCGGCGGGTGGTGGTAGCTGCCGACCTGCCAGGCCATCGGGACGCCGTTGGGCATCACCCGGCGACCGCGTTCGAGCAGGGCCAGCGAGCGTGGGTGCTCGTCGGCGAAACGGGCATCCTCGCGTTGTTTCAGCTCGCGGACCAGCGCCCGGTCGACGGTTGGCATGGCCGCAGCGTAGCGGCTCGACCGCAAGGCGCAGGCCCGATCCCGACGCGCGGACCGATCCCGACGCGTGGACCGATCGATGTGCGACGATCCACCGATGTGGAAGCTGGGCATCCCGCCGCTCGAGATCGTGGCCCGGACGATCATCGTCTATGTCATCTTCCTGGCCGCCTTGCGCATCTTCGGCAAGCGCGAGGTGGGTCAGTTCACGCTGTTCGACCTGGCCCTGGTCCTGCTCGTCGCGAATGCCCTCCAGCCGGCGATCACCGGTCCCGACCAGTCGATCCCTGGCGCGGCGATCATCATCGTCACGATCTTCACCCTGAATGGGCTCGTCTCGGCGGTCCGCCGGCGGGTCCCCTTCGTCCGACGACTGCTCGAGTTCCAGCCGACCGTGATCGGCCGGAGCGGGGCCTGGCTTCCGGAAGCCCTGGATGCGGAGGGTCTCGACAACGACGACCTCGATGCGGCGTTGCGCGAGCACGGCCTCGACTCGATCAAGCAGATGAAGCTGGCCGTCCTCGAGCAGGACGGCTCGATCAGCATCGTGCCGGTCGACGGCCAGGATGTCCGGATCCGGGCCCGCCGGCGGCGCTACAAGCACCACGCCTGAGGCTCAGCCCGGATTCAGGGTGCCCCCGGATTCAGGCAGCCGGTCCGACGGCGACCCGAGCGGCGGCCAGGAGCGGCTCGACGAGCTCGTTCCAGCTTGGCCGCAGGTCCTTGTCGATCGCATATCCGCCGTAGCCGCGCCGTTCGGCCAGCCAGGTCAGGCCGGCCCGGCCCATCGCAAAGGCGGTCGTCGCATAGGCATCGGCTAGGGCCAGGCTCGGCCCGACGACGGTCATGCTCAGCAGCTCGTTCGGGGCCCGGCCCGTGTGTGGATCGACGATATGCTCGCCGCGCTCGTACTGGCCGGACGTGGCAACCGCCCGCCGGTCGGTGCTCGCAGCGAACGCCAGTCGGGCAACGATCTGGTCCGCCTCGAGTGGATGGCGGACCCCGACGACCCATGGCCGGCCGGCCTGACCCTCCGGTTCGGGCTCGCCGCGCAGGATCACGTCGCCGCCGGCGTTGATCGCGTAGTTGCGGGCCCCGGCGGCCTCGAGGATGAACGCCGCCTCCTCGACCGACCAACCCTTGACGAAGCCCGACGGATCGAGGCCACCGATCAGGCCGGCGCCGCGGATATCGAAGAAGCCGTCGCTCTCGAGCCGGAGCGCCTCGCAGCGGGTCAGCACGAAGCGCACGTCGGGAGCGCAGTCATCGGCCCCGATCTCGCCCCGCGCGAGGCGACTGATCTCGCTGCCGGCCCGATACGGGCTGAAGCGCGCGTCAACATCGGTCAGCCAGGCGACGGCATCCGCGACCGCCGTCTCGGGTACGTCCGGATCGCGGACGTCGATCCCGATGACCGTGCCCATCGTGGCCACGATCCGTGGCCGCTGGCCGGTCCGCGCGTCAGCCATGGGTCTGGTCGAGGGCCGACTGGAGCGACTGGGCGTAGGCCTCGCTGGTGTAGGTCGCACCCGACACGATGTCGATGTTGGCGCTCTGGGCCGACATCGCCTCACCCTGGAGGATCGGCGCGACGGCCTGCGAGATGAACCCGGACCGGCCGTGGGTGGGCAGCTGCAGGGCGGTCACGTCGGTGACCTTGCCGCCGGACATGGTGACCTGGACCTCGACCTCACCGAATGGGTTTTGGACGACTGATCCCGTGAACGTGCCGCTGCCCTTCGCCGCGACCGGGGTGGGGGCGGCCGCCTGGACCGACGGCCTGGGGGTCGGTCGGGTCCCCCCGCGGGTCGGCGCCGGGGTGGTGGCGGCCGGTCCGTTTCCGGCGCTGCCCGGGTCGGTCGAGGCAGCCGGCGCAACGGCGACCTGGCCTGGCAGGCCGAGCGCCGAGGCACTGCCGGCCGGCGTCTTGAAGCTGAACAGGAGGGCAAGCGCAAGCGCCGTCGTGGCGATCGCGGCAATGGCACGTCTTGGCATGGCGATTCTCCGGATCAGAATTCGAAGCGTTCGAAATGGATGTGGCCGCGCGGCACGCCAAGAGCCTTCAGACCGTCACGAACGGCCTCCATCATCGGGGTCGGCCCGCACAGGTAGACGTCGCGCTCGCGGACGTCGGGGATGAGCCGTTTGAGCGCGCCGGGCGCCAGTGGATCGGCTGGCATCGCGCGCGAGCCGCGGGCCCCGATCAGGTAATGGACGGCCGCCCCGCGGGCACTGGCCAAGTGGTCGAGCTCCTCGCGAAAGACGATGTCCTTCGGGCGACTCGCCCGGTACAGCAAGGTGAGGTCGCCCGGGCCGGCCGGCAGTTCTTCGAAGAGCGCCCGGAGTGGAGTGATCCCGATCCCGCCGGCGATCAGCAGGACCCGCCGCCGGCTGCGCCGGGCACCCGTCAGGAGGCCGTAGGGGCCCTCGAGATAGACCCGGGTCCCGACCTGCAGCGAGGCCATCGATGTCGTGTCGTCGCCCAGGTCCTTGACCGTCAGGCGCAGCCAGCGCCCGTTCGGAGCGGCCGAGATCGAGAACGGGTGACCCCGCCACCAACCATCGCGGATGAGGAAGCGCACGATGACGAACTGGCCGGCCCGGATCGCGAAGCGATCGAGATCGCGACCGCCGAGGTAGATCGAGATCACGCCGGGTCCCTCACGCTCCACGTTGACCACCCGGAAGCGGTGGCGGAGCGACACGGCGAGCGGGTGGACGAACCGGAAGACCAGGATCATCGCCGCGGCCACCACGTACAGCGCGACCCAGTACGCCCAGGCGATCGCGTCATGGGCGAAGTCCACGCCGGTCACGAGCTGGTGACCAAGGCCCAGCGCGATCGCCAGGTAGGCATACAGGTGGATCCCGTGCCACGTCTCGTAGGAGAGATGGCGCCGGGCAATGCGCACCGAGCTGACCGCCACGGTCACGAACAGGAGGAGCGAGACACCGGCCATCAGCATGAACTGGTAGGTCGTGAGCAGGGTCCACTCTTCGACGATCAGGTTCGAGCCATCGGCCAGGGCGAAACCCACGGTCGAGAGTAGGACGTGGCCGACGATGAACCAGACGCAGGTGAAGCCAACCCAACGGTGGGCCGCGGCCAGCCCATCCATTCCCACAACCTGCTCGAGCCACGGACTGCGCGACATCAGGACGAGCTGGATCAGGGCGAGATAGCCGCCAAGCAGCGCGGTGAGCTCGCCGGCTGCGATGAACCAGCCGCTCAGCGACGAAAGCTGGTCGAGCCCGCCGTGACGCAGCCACATCGCCCCGATCAGGAGCCCGTTGGCCACGAGGACAGCGACGATGTCACGGGTGCGCAGTGACCAGCCACGGGGCAGCGGAACGGCGCGCCGATTGGCGGTCATCGTGCTCATCGGCTCCGAGTCTGGTGGGCCTGGCTGAGAGGAGTCTGAAAGCGACCCGGACGTACTCGGGTCGTACAGGGGTCAGGCATGCGCCGTCGGATTCGGTGCGGTCGGGAGCTGGACGTCAAAGCGGGCGCCGCCTTCGGGACGATTGGCGACGTCGATCCGGCCGCCGTGCCGTTCAACGATCCACTGGGCGATCGCCAGACCCAGGCCGGTCCCGCCGGCCGGCGCCCCCGGCGCCCGCCAGAAACGATCGAAGACCCGGGGGAGGTCCTCCGGCCGGACGCCCGGGCCCTGGTCCTCGACCGACAGGCCCGCGGTCCGGCCATCGCCGCGCACGGCGACGCGCACCTCTCCGCCGGATGGGCTGTGCCGGATCGCGTTGTCGACCAGGATCGCCACGAGCTGCCGGAGCCGGACCGGGTCGCCGATGACGGGCGCCGGCTCGGGATCGACGACGATCCGGACGGACTTGTCGGCCGCAGGCTGGGCCAGCGTCGAAGCCGCCGTGCCGGCAACGTCGCCGAGGTCGAGCGGCAGCCGGTCCAGCTCGATCGCGCCCGAATCGGAGCGTGCCAGCAGGAGCAGGTCGTCGACCAGGGTGGCTAGCTGGTTCACCTCGGCGGTGATGTCCTCGAGCGCATCGCCCACCGTCGCGACCGGTTCGGATCCGTGCCGGGCGAGGTACTCGATCGAGCTCCGGATCACCGTCAGCGGCGTCCGGAGCTCGTGACTCGCGTCCGCGGCGAACTCGCGCTGGCGGCGCAACGCGAGGCGCTGGTTCGCCAGCGATGTCCGGATCGGGGCCAGCGCCCGCCGGGCGTACAGCGCGCCGAAGCCGCCGGCCACGACGACCGCGAGGAGACCACCGAAGATCAGGACGTCGACGATCACGTCGAGCGTCTTCTGCTCAGCGGTCCGGTCCTGGACGACCTGGATCACGACGCTGCCCAGGCGGCTCGGCGCCGTGACGCTCAGGATCCTGACCGGCACATTCGCCAGCATCCCATCCCGGACGTCCCTGCCCGTCTGCCAGGCCGCGGCCACGCTCGCCAGGTTGGGCAGCCCCGTGGGCACGCCGTCGTCAAGGTCGCCAATCCGGCTGCCATCGGCGGCCACCATCACGGCAAACGTGCCCGAGGATCCACCGCCGAATACGAGGCCCGTCGGCGGTCCGTTGCCCGGGTTGTCACTGCCACCCAGGAATTGCCTGAGTGAAGCGGCGCGGGCATCGAGCTCGGTGATGCCGGTTGCCTCGAGCGAGCTGGCCACCCGCACGTAGAGCAGGCCGCCCAGGGCGAGCAGGATCAGCAGGGTCGTTCCGCCGCTGAACAGGACGAGCCGCCAGCGGACGCCCCGGACGAGGCGGGCGTCGCTCTGGCGGGCGC
>JADGQK010000040.1 GCA_017881915.1 Chloroflexota bacterium
ACCTCGCTGATCGTCAGCGCGGCCGAGGCGGCGATCGTGCCGAGGATGTCCGGGTTGTTCTCCTGGTCCGTCGAGAGGACCGTGATCACGAGCTGGACGTCGTCCTTGTAGCCTTCCGGGAAGAGCGGCCGGATCGGGCGGTCGGTCAGGCGGGCGGCCAGGATCGCGGCTTCCGATGGGCGTGACTCGCGCTTGATGAACCCGCCCGGGATCTTGCCGGCGGCGTACATCCGCTCTTCGAAGTCGACCGTGAGCGGGAAGAAGTCCAGGCCGGGCCGGGGCTCCGACCGGTTGGCGGTCCCGAGGACCATTGTGTCGCCGTAGCGGACCGTGACCGAGCCGCCGGCGAGTCGGGCCATCCGGCCCGTCTCAACGGTCAGCGTCCGACCACCGAATTGAGTCTCGAAAGTCTGAGGCATGGAAATCTGAATCCTCCTTGACGTGCGGAGGAAGGACCTGCGGGCGCGTGACCCGGCCCGTCGCGAGCGTCTGACGCGAGAGGACCCCGGGGGCTACCCGAGGTCCGGAGCGGCGTGCGCCTAGCGGCGGAGTCCGAGCCGTCCGATGACGGTCCGGTAGCGCGTGTTGTCCTTCTTGATGAGATAGGCAAGAAGGCGACGGCGCTGACCGACGAGCTTGAGGAGGCCGCGACGCGAATGGTTGTCCTTGGGGAAGCTGCGCAGGTGCTCCGTGAGGGTCCTGATCCGCTCCGTCAGGAGCGCGACCTGGACTTCCGGGCTGCCGGTGTCGCCGTCGACGACGGCGTACTCCCCGATCACCTGTTGCTTCATCTCCCGCGCAAGCGGCACTCGGTCCTCCGAACACGAATTTGTCGATTGTTCATCCTGTTTGACCGGCGGATGGTAACAGGCCAACCCGCTCCCGGCAAACGGCGGCACTCGTTCCGTGCTCGTCCCGAGGTCCAGGGTGCCGTCTGTCGGTCGCGGGCGCGAGCTTGTTCCTGGACTGGATTCGGAGCTTGCTGCCCGGCGCGCCGGGGCTGGGGGCTGTGGCCGCGCCGGGGCGCCGTGGCCCCGCTGGACGCCGGACGCAGGGCTGGGTTTCGGCGATGTGTGTTCTCAGAACAACAAACGTCAATGCCCTTGGGCGAACGTGGGGTTCCCGCTTGGATTCAGTGGCTGCACGTCGTCGATCCGCCTCCAGCTTGTCCCGAGCCACTCGTACGCGGCGATAACGTCTGCCGCTGAACGGCCGTTCCAGACCAGGGCGCGAGACCGAATGGCCGATTTGTTGTGCTCAGAACACACCTTGACTCAGACGGCCTGCGCGCTGAACCGGGTGCGGATCCGGTCGGAGCGGCTTGCGCGCCGATGACCGGGACGCTGCCGGGCGTGCACGGCGCCGATCCGTCGGCGCAGGTGCGCTCAGACGACCGGCGCGATGAACCGGATCCGAAGCCGATCGGCCGGCGGCAGGCCGGTCCCGCCGCGGACCTCCAGGTCGACCTCGCCGCCTGGTCCGACTTGCGCGATCGCGCCGACCGGGCTGGACGGGCGCGGCTGATCGGGCGCCCAGGCGGCTTCAAGGTCGACCCGGTAGCGACCGGCCGGCGGCAGCGCAACGGGCAGGTCGAATTCGACGGCCAACGGGCCAACTCCACCCGGGAAGCCGGCGCCACCGAACCCGGCGCCACCCAGCCCGGATCCGCGGTTGCTCGGCCCGGCCTGTCGGCGATCGACCCGGCCGACCACGGCCAGGGAGCGACCGAGCAGCCGGCGAGCGGGCACGAGACGGCCGGCTGCGATGTCGGTCCGGATCTCGGTGCTCCGGACCGGCCGGCCGTCGATCTCGAGCGGTTCGACCACGCTGACCTCGAAGCCGAGCGAGCCGCCCAACTCGGTGAGCGCCGCCGGCGTCCCGCGTCGCTCGTGTCCGAATGCGGCATCGGGTGTCATCAGGAAGCCGGCCAGCTCGACCCGCTCGGCGATCGTCCGGACGAACTCGGTGTACGGCGTCATCCGGACCGCGGTGTCGAAGTGCTGGATGATCACCACCTCGATGCCGGCATGGCCGAAGCGGACGAGGCGTTCGAGCGGGTCGCACAGGACCGGCGGCGCGGTCCCGACGAGGATCTCATCGGGATGGTGATCGAACGTGATGACTGCCGGTCGGGCGCGATGCTGGGCGGCGGCGGCCCGTAACCGGGCGAGCAGGTAGCTGTGTCCGCGATGCAACCCGTCGAAGGCCCCCACGACGAAGTAGAGCCGCCCAAGCCCTGGACCGAGCTCGCCTGCCCCGGCGGCCCCGCCCATGACGACCCATGGCGTTCCGGTCTCAGGCATCGACGAGGACCTTGTCGGGCATGATCCGGGTTCCGTCCCAGCGTCCAAAGCCGACCAGCTCCCCGGCGTCCGACAGCAGCCGGATCGGACGTTCGTCGGCCGGCCCGGGTGCACCGGCCGCCGGCCGGATGAACTGGCCGCGGACCACCGCCTGGAGTTCCTCGGCCGAGAGCGTCAGCGCAGCCAGGTCGAGTCCGGCGTCGATTGGCTTGAGCAGCGCCGCGAGGGCCGCCGCCCCCTCCCCTGCTGCTGCTCGAACCGCGTCCAGGGAGACGGCATCGGCCAGGTTGAACGGTCCGCTCGCGGTCCGACTCAGGGCCCCCAGGTAGGCCGCCGAGCCGAGCGCCGCGCCCAGGTCCCGGGCGAGTGCCCGGATGTAGGTTCCGGCCGAGCAATCCACCTCGACCAGCGCAATCGGCCGGGCCGAATCCGTCGCGTCCCACTCGAGGATCTCGAGTCGGTGGATGGTCACCGAGCGCGGCGCCAGCTCGAGTGGCTGGCCCGCCCGGGCCAGGGCATAGGCCCGGCGACCGGCGACCTTGATCGCGGAGTAGGCGGGCGGCACCTGGACGATCTGGCCGCGGAACCCGCCGAGCGCGGCCTCGACGGCGGCCTCAGCGAGCGCCGGTCCGGGCAGCGCCGTCAACTCGCCCTCGAGGTCGTCGGTGGTCGACCCGGCCCCGAAGCAGACGGTCGCACGGTACTGCTTTCGATCGCCCAGGTGGTATTCGACGACCCGTGTGGCCCGGCCGAGGAAGACCGGCAGGACCCCCCGGGCGAAGGGATCGAGCGTGCCGCCGTGGCCGACGCGCTTCATCCCGCTCAGCCGGCGGACCAGCGCGACGATATCGTGGGAGGTGGGTCCGGCCGGCTTGTCGACGACGAGGATCCCGTCCAGGCGCGCGTTCATCGGACGACGGCGACCGCCAGCCGGCGAGCCTCGGCCAGCACGGCCTCGCGGGCTGGTTCCAGGGGCAGGCCAACGGTCGCCCCGGCGGCTCGGGCGTGGCCGCCGCCACCGAACCTCCCGGTCAGCACCGTCGCGTCGACTCCACCCGGCCTCGTGCGCACGCTGATCCGGGTCTCGCCGCGTGCCTCCTTGAAGATGATCGCCACCTCGGCAGCCTGGGCCTGCGACAGCAGGTCGATGATCCCCTCCGAGTCGGCCGGCGTCGTACCTGTCGCGAGAAGGTCGCCTTCGAGCAGGCTCGACCAGACGACGAGGCCGCCGTCGGCCCCCTCCAGCCGCTCCAGCACGCGCCCGAACAGCCGAAGCTGAGCGTCGGGTTTCGTCCGGTACAGCCGGCGCGAGATCTCCGACAGCGGTGCGCCCGCTTCCACCAGGGCCGCCGCCACGAGCAGCGTCCGGGGCGTCGCATTGGGGTGGGCAAAGGTCGCCGTGTCCATCACGATTCCGGCCATCAGGGCCGCGGCGAGCGCCCCGTCGGCCGCCGTCAACGGCACGCCGAGCCGGGTGGCCAGCAGGGTGACCATCTCGCACGTCGCGGCGCTGGCCGGGTCGATCCAGTCGGCACTCGTGCCGGTCGAGCCCGGGTTCGAGAGATGATGATCGATGACCACCCTGGGCAGGCGCTCGAACAGCGCGGCGTGGCGCTGGCCGACCGCGCCGACCCGATCGAGCGAGCCGCAATCGACGATCACGAGCAGGTCGTAGGCCGTCGAGGGTTCGGGGTCGGTCCGCTCGGCCTCGAGGCCGGCCAGGAATGCATACAGTGGCGGCACGGGGTCGCTGCACACGGTGGTCGCGCGGCCGCCATGGAACTCGACGATCCGGGCGATCGCGAGGGCTGCCCCGAGCGTATCGGCGTCGGGATTCTCGTGGCTGATGATCAGAGCCTCGCGGGCCCCCGCGATCCGCCCGGCGACCAGGTCGGGCACCGCCGCGAGGTACGGCCCGAGCTCGATCGTCACCGCCCCGGCCTCCGGCTCCCTGCCGTGCGATTCGTTGGACGGGTGCCGGTGCTGCCCCGAGTGTGGCTGCGCCGGGCGGCCCGGTTGACGGGAGTCGCCGGCGGAACCGCGCTCGCCGCGTCCGGATCCTCCGCGCTGACTTCGGGTTCGGGTTCAGCATCGCCGTCCTGGGGCCGGCGCGTGACCGGCGTCGGCAGCGTCTCGCCCTGGGGCGGCTCGGAGGCCGGCGTTCGACCATGCTCAAGCTCATCGAGGAGGTGGAGCACCCGCGTTCCCTGTTCGGCGGTCTCGTCCAGGCGGATGTGCAGGTTCGGGATCCGCCGCAGGCGCAGGCGCGAACCGAGCTCGTGGCGAACGAAGGGCATGGCGTGCTCGAGCGCCCGGACCGTTTCGGTCCGCTCGGCCGGGCTGCCGATGACGCTCACCCAGACCCGGGCGTGGGCCAGATCGGCGGTCGTCTCGACCCTGGTCACGGTGGCGAAGCCGATCCGGGGATCCTTCACGTCGCGCGAGAGAAGTCCTCCGATCTCCTGCCGGAGCAGCTCGTCGATCCGATCGGTCCGAGCCGTCACCGCTCGTGGCCCGTGCTGGCCGGCATCAACTGGCTCGCGCCCGGCTGACGGTCTTCGAGCTGAAGCACTCGATGATGTCGCCCTCCTGGAGATCCTGGTAACCGGCCAGGCCGATTCCGCACTCGAGGTTCTGGACGACCTCACGAGCGTCGTCGCGGAAGCGCCGAAGCGACTCGATCCGGTCCGTTGCCACGATCTTGCCACCGCGCCATACGCGGGCCCCGCCCCTGACGATCCGGCCATCGGTCACGAAGCAGCCGGCGATCACCGTGGACTTGCCGACCTTGAAGATCTGGCGGACCTCTGCCCGACCCTCGACCACCTCGACGATCTCGGGCTCGAGGAGCCCGCCCAGGGCGGCGTCGATGTCATCGGTCAGCTTGTAGATGATGTCGTAGAGGCGGACGTCGACTCCTTCAGCCTCGGCGGCCCGTCGGGCCGTCTCGGTGATCTTCGTGTTGAAGCCGACCACGATCGCATCCGACGCCGAGGCGAGCAGGATGTCGTTGTCGGTGATGTCGCCGGCCGCCTCGTGGAGCACGTTCAGGCGGACGTCGTCGGTGGAGAGCTGGTCGAGGGCGTGGGTGATCGCACCGAGCGATCCGGACACATCGGCCTTCAGGATGATCCTGAGCTCCTTGGCCTGGCCGGCCTGGATCTGGCGATAGAGATCCTCCAGGGTGGCCCGCCCGCTGCCCTCGCCGCCCTTGGCCGCGTCGGCCGCCTTGCGCGCTTCGACCAGGGTCCGCGCTTCCTTTTCGTCGCCGACCACGCGCAGGATATCGCCCGCCTCAGGCACGTCGGCCAGGCCGAGGATGACCGAGGCAGATGACGGCCCGGAGCTGATGATCCGCTCGCCAATCGAGTTCTCCAGGGCTCGGACCTTGCCGTACGTCCCGCCCACGACGATCACGTCGCCGACGCGCAGGGTCCCGGTCTGGATGATCGCCGTGGCAACGGGACCGCGACCCTTGTCGAGCTCGGCTTCGACAATCGTGCCGATGGCCGGCCGCCGGGGATTGGCCTTGAGCTCCTGCAGATCGGCCACGAGCAGGATCATCTCCATCAGCTCGTCGAGTCCCGTGCGCGCCTTGGCCGAGACCGCAACGAGCGGCGTGTCACCGCCGTACTCCTCGACGATTACGTTCGCCTCGGACAGCTCGTTCTTCACCCGGTCCGGGTTGGCATCGGGCTTATCGATCTTGTTGAGGGCGATGATGATCGGGACCCGGGCGGCCTTCGCGTGGTGGATCGCCTCGAGGGTCTGGGGCATCACCCCATCGTCAGCGGCCACGACCACGACGGCGATGTCCGTCACCCGGGCTCCCCGGGCGCGCATCGCCGTGAACGCCTCGTGTCCGGGGGTGTCGAGGAAGACGATCCGGCGGCCATCCTTGACGATCTCGCTGGCGCCGATGTGCTGGGTGATTCCACCGCGCTCGCCGGCCGCGACGGTGGTCGTCCGGATCGCGTCGAGCAGGCTGGTCTTGCCGTGGTCCACGTGACCCATGACCGTCACGATCGGGGCGCGCGTCTCGAGCAACGCCGCCTCGTCCTGTTCGAACAGGACCTCCTTGGTCGCCTCGTCAACCGGCTCCTCGCCGGAAGCGGTTTCGCCGGTGTTGCTCGGGACAACAACCTCGGCGACCTCGAAGCCGAGCTCGCCGGCGACGAGCGACGCCGTGTCACGGTCGATCAGCTGGTTGATCGTCGCGAAAATACCGCTCTTGATCAGCTCGCGGATCACGTCTGCGGCATTCACGTCGAGCAGCTCGGCGAGGTCCTTGACCGTGATCGTCGGCGGCAGCTCGATCGCGCCGCGCTCGCGCGGATCGAGAACCTGTACGCCGCCCGGACCGACGCCGGCGTCGCGGCGCGGGGGCTTGCGCGGACCGCGCCGGCCGCGGGTCCCACTCCTACTCCTTGCCACGATCGTCTCCTTCGTTATCCATCGTTGGTTGCGCTCGAGTTCGGCCTAACGCGACCGTGAGGTCGGCCCGATCCCCGGCGGGGATCGAGACCGACAGCGCCCGGGCGAGGGCGCCCTTGTTGAGAGCCGCCTCGCGGCAGTCGCCGTCCGCGCAGACGTACGCACCGCGGCCGGCCATCCGGCCGCTGGGATCCTCGATCACCTGGCCGGCAGGGGTCCGCACGATCCGAACCAGCTCACGCTTCGGACGGCGCGTGCGGCAGGCGACGCAGGTCCGTGCCGGGGCCGGACGGGGACGAAGCGGGCCAACGGCGCGGCCTACGACGCCACCTCCCCGGTGGTCTTCCTCGCCCGGGGCTTGGTCGCAATCGGCTTGGCGGCGATCTTCACGGCGCGCGGCTTGGGGACCGGTTTGACGGCAACGGCCGTCTCGGCGGAAACCGGCTCGGCCACCTTGATGGCGGCGGTCTTTACGGCGCGCGGCTTGGGGGCCGGTTTGACGGCAGGGTCGACGGCAACGGGCTCGGCGGCAGCCTTGCTAACTGCGGCCTTCACGGCGCGTGGCTTGGGGACCGGTTTCGCGGCCGCAGCCGCCGATGAAGCGGCGAGGACATCCGCGGCCGCCTGGACCGCGGCCTCCTCGGCCACCCTGGCTGCCTCGGCCACGCTGACGTCGCTGCGGATGTCGATTCGCCAGCCGGTCAGCTTGGCGGCAAGGCGGGCGTTCTGGCCCTCCCTGCCAATTGCCAGCGAGAGCATCCGTTCGGGCACGGTCACGCTCGCAATGCGGTGCTCGTCGTCGATCTGGACGTCGAGGACCTGGGCCGGACTCAGGGCGTTGGCCACGAACACCGCTGGATCGTCATTCCAGGGGATCACATCGATCTTCTCACCGGCCAGCTCCGCCACAACCGCCTGGACCCGCGCGCCGCGCTGGCCGACGGTCGCCCCGACGGGATCGAGACCGTCCTGGCGGCTCCACACGGCGACTTTCGAACGGCTGCCGGCCTCCCGCGCAATCGCCTTGATCTCGACCGTCCCGTTGTGGATCTCGGGCACCTCGAGCTCGAACAGGCGGCGCAGGAAGTTCTTGTGCGAGCGGCTGATGAACAGCTGTGGCCCGCGCAGTCCGCGGCGGACCTCCAGGACCAGGGCCTTGACGTTCTGGCCGATCCGGTAATGCTCCAGCGGTGACTGCTCCGTCGTGGCCAGGATCGCCTCCGCTCGGGCGATCCCGCCCTGGCCAACGAGCTCGAGGATGATCGCCCGCGGCTCGATCCGGTTGACCGTGCCCGTGATCAGCTCTCCGTCGCGGCTGGCGAACTGGTCGAAGGCAACGTCGCGCTCGGCTTCGCGGAGGCGCTGCAGGACGACCTGCTTGGCGGTCTGGGCATGGATTCGGCCGAACGAGTTGGGGTCCATCTCCTCGATCTCGACGAGATCGCCGAGGACCGCCGCCGGGTTGTACACCTGCGCGTCGTCGAGGCCGAATTCAGTCAGCGGATCGCTGACTTCGCCGACGGCGATCTTCGCCCGGAAGACCCGAATCCGGCCCGTCTCGCCATCAATCCGGACGCACACGTCCTCGTCGCCGGGCTGACGGCGATACGCCGATTGGATCGCATCCTCGACCGTCCGGATCAACTGATCGCGCGGAACCTGCTTCTCGGCATTGAGCTGGAGCAGCGCAGTGACGAAGTCACGATTCATGGTGCTCCTCTCGTCACGTCCGCCGTTGGCCGGCCCAAATTCCGTCGTGCCCGGCGGCCAAAAAAAACGTGGGGGGTCACCCACGTTCTATCCGAGCGGCCGGTGAAGTTGAAACCGAGTATACACCCGAGGGGGTGGATCGTCGACCAGGCGCCCTGCCCGGGCGGCTTCGAAGGGGCTCCCTCAGGCCCCGGCGAGCGTCCGCGCGGGATAGCGCCGCTCGACGTAGTCGTCGAGGATTCGCTTGAATTCCTCGACCAGTCCGTCGCCGCGCAGGGTCCGGTCCAGGCGGCCATCAATGAACACCGGCGCGACTGGCTCCTCGAACGTGCCAGGCAGGCTGATCCCGATGTCGGCATGCTTGCTCTCGCCGGGTCCGTTCACGACGCAGCCCATGACGGCCACGCGCATCTCCTCTACGCCCGTGTGCTGGGCCTGCCAGGCTGGCATCCGCTCCTTCAGGTAGGCCTCGATCTGCTGGGCCATCACCTGGAAGAAGGTCGAGGTCGTCCGACCGCAACCGGGGCAGGCGCTGACCTGGGGCAGGAAGCTGCGCAGGCCCATCGATTGGAGAACCTGTTGGGCGACCTCTACCTCGAGCTCGCGACCCGCGCCGGGTTCAGGCGTGAGCGATACCCGGATGGTGTCGCCGATTCCCTCGTTGAGCAGGACGGCCAGGCCGGCGGTCGAGCCGACGATCCCCTTCATCGCCATGCCCGCCTCGGTCAGGCCGAGGTGGAGCGGATAGTCGGACAGCAAAGCCAGGCGGCGGTAGACGTCGATCAGGTCGCGCACGCCCGAGACCTTGGCGCTCAGGATGATCCGGTCGTGACCGAGGCCCGTTGCCTCGGCCAGCTCGGCCGAGCGCATCGCCGAGGCCAGCATCGCGTCGATCATCACGTCGCGCGAATCGGCTGGTTCGACGAGGCGGGCGTTGGCCTCCATCAGCTCGGTCAGGAGGGCCTGGTCGAGCGAGCCCCAGTTGACCCCGATCCGGACCGGCTTGCCCTGGTCGATCGCGATCTGGACGATCGTCTGGAAGTGTTCGTCGTGGCGCTTCGCACCCACGTTGCCCGGGTTGATCCGGTACTTGTCGAGGGCAGCCGCGGTCTCCGGGTAGCGCTCGAGGAGGACGTGGCCGTTGTAATGGAAGTCGCCGATCACGGGCACGCCGACACCCAGGCCGCGGAGCTTCCGGATGATCTCGGGGACCGCGGCCGCCGCCAGTTCGTTGTTGACCGTGATCCGCACGAGCTGGCTGCCCGCATGAGCGAGCTGAGCGACCTGGATCGCCGTCGCGTCGGCGTCAGCCGTATCGGTGTTGGTCATCGACTGGACGACGATCGGGTGGGCCGAGCCAATCAGGACGCCGCCGACATCGACGCTGACGGTCGCCCGCCGCCGCGGCCGAAGCTGCTCGGGGCTGCCGGCGGGTTGGTCGCGCCCTACCAGGGGGGCGGGTTCGGGCGCGGTCACGGGCTGGCCGACCCCAGGTTCGTCACGTCAAAGTAGGTGATCCAGATGAGGAAGGCCATCAGCAGTCCGAACCCGGCGAGGTAGGTCAGCTGCTCGGCCCGCACGCTGAAGCGGGTGCCCACGATCCGCCGGATCAGCAGGAACAGGATCCGCCCGCCGTCGAGGGGCGGGAAGGGCAGGATGTTGACCAGGGCCAGGTTGGCCGACAGCAGCGCGGCAATGTAGACCAGGTAGATCGGTCCGAGATCCCAGAAGACGGTCCCGACCTGCTGGGCGATCCCGACCGGGCCGGTCACCGGCGGCCGTTCAGTCGGGTGGTTGATGATCGAGCTGCCGAGCTGGCCGAGGCCGTCGGCAATCAGGCCGAGGGCAGCCGTCGTCTCGGCCACACCCGTCCGCAGCGCCGTCAGAGGATCGTGCCCAACGTAGGCCCCGGTCGGCTTGGCCTGCAGCCCGGAGATGCCCAGGGGACCCTCGCGCACGGGATTGCCGGTCGCCGTGTTCTGGGCGTTGACCTGATCGATCTCGGCCTGCGAGCGGAGCGTCACCGGCAGCACGATGGCGCTGCCGTTGGCCTGCCTGACCCCGAGGCTGACGCTCTGGCCGGCCAGGCTGTAGAAATCGTCGATCGGCGTCCTGCCTCCGAATGCCTCGTAGGCCGTGCCGTTGACCGTGTCGATCCGATCCCCCGGCAGCAGGCCGGCGGCGGCGGCCGGTGAGCCTGCCTGGACGGCTGAGAAGACGACCCCGACCCGAGGGGTGGCGACCAGCGAAATCGCGAAGAAGATGAGGAAGGCAAGGACCAGGTTCATGGCCACGCCGGCCACGAGCACGATCAACTTGACCGGGAGTGCTGCCCGGACGAACGAACGCGGGTCGTCCGAGTCGCCGTCCTCGCCCTCGAGCCGGACGAATCCGCCGATCGGCAGCCAGTTGAGGGTGTAGATCGTCTCGCCCTTCGAGCGCAGGATCCGGGCTCGAGGCGGAAAGCCGATCCCGAACTCATGGACCCGGATCCGGGCCAGGCGGGCGGTCACGAAGTGACCGGCCTCGTGAATCACCACGATCGCCGTGAGTAGCGTGATGAAGATCAGGACGGTGATCAGGGTCTGGCCGATCGACGCGAGCACGTCCATCTAGGCCACGACTCCGGTCGCATAGGTCGCTCGGACTTCGCGATCGAGGGCTACCAGGCCCTCGACGTCGGGGGCTTGTTCTGGGCCGCCTCCGAAGCGCGCGACGGCCGCCTCGAGCAGCCGGGGAATCCCCGGGAAATCGAGGCTGCCGGCCAGGAATCGGCTGACTGCGACCTCGTCGGCGGCGATCAGGGCAGCCGTCGCCCGCGAGCCGATCCGGCCAGCCGACCGGGCGATCCGAAGCGCCGGAAAGCGCGCCTCGTCGGGCGCGCCGAAGTCGAGGCGGCCAACGCTGAGCAGATCCGGCGGCGGCGCCGGGGAGGAGTGTCGGATTGGGTAGGTCACGGCGTACTGGATCGGCAGGCGCATATCAGGCGTGCCGATCTGGGCCTTGAGGGATCCGTCGACGAACAGCACGGCCGAGTGCACGACGCTCTGCGGGTGGATCACCACCTCGATCGCGTCGTAGGCGACATCGTACAGCCAGTGTGCCTCGATGACCTCCAGACCCTTGTTTGCGAGTGTCGCCGAGTCGATCGTGATCTTCGGTCCCATCTGCCAGGTCGGGTGCTGGAGCGCCTGCCGGGGTGTCACCGCGGCGAGCTCGCCGGCCGCCCATTCACGGAACGGCCCGCCCGAGGCGGTGAGGACGAGACGGGCGACCCCCGACATGTCTTCGCCGGCCAGGCATTGCCAGATCGCGGAGTGCTCGGAATCGATCGGCCGGAGCCAGGCCAGCGGACTCGCTGCCGGGTCCCCGGGAGCGGTCAAGCCGCGGGCGGCCGCCAGGCTCCGGGCGAGGGCCATCACGAGATGGCCGCCCGCGACAAGCGTCTCCTTGTTGGCCGTCGCGACGATCTTGCCCTTGCCCAGCGCCGCCAGGGTCGGCCGCAGGCTCACCAATCCGCCGGTGGCCACGATCACGAGATCCACGTCTGGCCGGGTGGCAAGCTCGGTCAGCTGCTCCGAACCGCCGACGCGCTCCGTCCCGGACGGTAGGTCGAGACCGGCCAGGGCTGCCGTGTCGTCCAGGGCGACCGCGATGGGCCGGCAGCGCCGGGCCTGCTCCTCGAGGAGCGCGGTCTGGGAACCCGTGGCCAGGGCCACGACCCGGACCGCGTCGCCCAACCCGACCAGGACGTCGATCGCCTGACGGCCGATCGAGCCGCCCGATCCGAGAAGCGCCACCCGGAGCGGCGGATGCCGGTCCGCGGTCATCGCAGGAAGGTCAGCACGAACAGGGTCATGACCGGGGCCGCCAGCAGGAACGAGTCGACCCGGTCGAGCACACCGCCGTGGCCCGGGATCAGGTCGCTCGAGTTCCGGGCGCCGGCGGCCCGTTTGAGCATCGATTCGGCAAGGTCGCCACATTGGGCGGCGAGGCCGACGAGCGGGCCGAGAACCAGGCCGTAGAGGACCGGCTGCCCGGCTCCCCACAGGCCGACCAGGACGACGACGGTTGCGGCGATCAGTCCGCCGACGAGGCCGGCGTAGGTCTTCGATGGCGAGATGTGCTCCAGGAAGCGCTCCCGGCCGATCAACTCGCCGAGGCGCTGACCGAAGGTTCGGCCGACGAGGTAGGCGCCGGTGTCGTAGGCCCACACCGCCAGGATCAGCAGCAGCACCCACGTCCGCTCGCCCCCAAGGATGGCCAGCGGGGCGCCCGCGGGGACAGCCGGCGCTCCGACGCCCAACCGGACGATGAACGCCAGGAGACCAACGTAGAGCGCGCCGAAGACCGTTCCGACCCAGGCGTTCAAGCCGTCGCGCGGGTCGCTCCGGGTGAATCCGCCGGCGGCTGCGAGGAGGATCCCGATCGCCGCCAGGATGGCCCCGCTGCCGACGAGGACGGTCGGCGCGGCAGCATCGACCACCATCGCGACGGCGATCGCCAGGCCGAGCCAGGGCATCGCCGGATAGCCGGCCGGCTTGAGCAGCCGGAAGACCTCGATCCCGGCCAGCACGGTCAGGGCGATCACGGCCAGGGTGATCCACCAGCCGCCGAGGATCACGATGACGATGAGCGGCGGTACGAAGAGCAGCGCGCTCCGGCCGCGTTCCTGCACCGGCTCCGCCCGCCTACCGACCGAACCGACGCAGCCGGCTGGCGTAATCCACCAACGCCGCGTCGAACGACCCGGCGTCGAAGTCCGGCCAGAGCTTCGAGCAGAAGTAGAACTCGGCATAGGCCGACTGCCAGACCAGGAAGTTGCTCATGCGCTGGTCGCCGCCGGTCCGGATCACCAGGTCCGGATCGGGCAGGCCGGCGGTGTACAGGCTGTCCGAGATCGCCTGCTCGTCGATCTCCTGCGGGGCGACCCCGCTGGCCACGATCCGGCGGACGGCATCGACGATCTCGGTTCGGCCGGCGTAGTTGAACGCGATATTGAGCAGCAGCCGCTCGCCCCCCGCAGTCGCGGCGAGGCCACCATCGATCGAGCGGCGGGTCGCCTCGGGCAGTTCCTCCAGGCGCCCCAGGAGCCGGATCCGGACGCCTTCCTGGCGCAGATCGTCGGTCTCGTCCCGGATTGCCTCCTCGAGCAGGCGGAACAGGCCGGTCACCTCTTCGTCGGAGCGCGCCCAGTTCTCCCGGCTGAAGGCGTACAGCGACAGGATTGGGATGCCCCGCCGAACGGCATGCTTGAGCAGGCTCCGGATCGTCTCCACGCCGGCGGCGTGGCCTTCGAGCTCGGCCATGCCCCGGGCCCTCGCCCAGCGCCGGTTCCCATCCATGATGATCGCGACGTGGCGGGGGGTCTCTTCCGCGGAGGCCAGCCGGTCCTTGGCAGCGGCGCCACTCAGGGCTGGCTCGACCGGCAGCGGTGATCCGGACGCATGGGCGATCGGCGGGGCGTCGGTCGGGCGGGCCAGCGGTGTTCGAGCCACCAGGCGGGCCACTAGACCTCCAGCACCTCATGCTCCTTGTGAGCGCCCAGTCGATCGACCTCGGCGATGAACCGGTCGGTGACCTTCTGGAGCTGGTCCAGGTCACGGTGCGCCGCGTCGCTGCCCAGGCTGCCGTCCCGCTCTTCCTTCTTCAGGGTGTCGCCGGCATCCCGGCGATGGTTGCGGATCTCGACCTTGGCCTCCTCCATCCGGCGATGAACGACCTTGACGATGTCGCGCCGGCGCTCCTCGGTGAGGGGCGGGATATTGAGCCGGACGACCGAGCCATCGACGTTCGGGGTGAGTCCGATGTCGCTCCTCTGGATCGCTTTCTCGATCGCCCCGAGCACACTCCGGTCCCACGGTTGGATCACGATCTGGTGGGACTCCGGCACGCTGATTCCGGCGATCTGGTTGAGCGGCGTTGGTGTGCCGTAGTACTCCACGACGAGGCGCTCGACGAGGGAGGTCGACGCCCGGCCGGTGCGCAGCCCCTGGAAGTCGCGCTCCATGCTCTCCACGGCACGGGCCATCTTCGATTCGATCGAGCTGATCACCTCGGAGCTCATCCGCTCTTGCTCCCGGAAATCAACGTGCCGACCGCCTCGCCGCGGGCGACCCGGACGATGTTGTTGGCCTCGTTCAGGTCGAAGACGACAATCGGCAGGTCATTCTCCATGCACAGCGACACGGCCGCGGCATCCATCACCTTGAGCTGGTCGCGAAGCAGGTCGGCGTACACGAGTTCAGCGTAACGCCGAGCCCCCGGGTGTGTCAGCGGGTCGGCGTCGTAGACCCCGTCGACTTTCGTCGCCTTGAGCAGGACCTCGGCTCCGATCTCAACCGCCCGGAGCGCTGCCGCCGAATCGGTCGTGAAGTAGGGATTGCCGGTCCCGGCCACGAAGATGGCGACCCGGCCCTTCTCGAGGTGACGGACTGCCCTGCGCCGGATGTACGGCTCGGCGATCTCGTTCATCCCGATCGCGCTCATCACCCGGGTCGGCAGGCCAGTCTTCTCGAGTGCGTCCTGGAGGGCGAGGCCGTTCATCACCGTCGCCAGCATCCCGATGTAGTCGCCGGTCGCGCGGTCCATGCCCCGGGCGGAAGCAGCCAAGCCGCGGAAGATGTTGCCGCCACCGACGACGATCCCGATCTGGACGCCGAGCGCCTTGACCTGGGCAATCTGGCGAGCAATCGTCAGGCAGAATTCGGGGTCGACCCCGTACTGGCGGTCGCCCAGGAGCGCCTCGCCGGACAGCTTGAGCAGGATCCGCCCATAGCGGACCGGATCGGTCCCGGGGGCCGCGTTTGCCACGGCCGGCCCCGGCTCGCTCACAGATCGGCTCCGAGCTCGAAGCGGACGAACCGTCGGACCCGGATGTTCTCGCCGATCGTGGCGATCGCATCAACGATCAGCTCGCGGACGGAGACATCGGTGTCCCGAAATGGCTGATCGAGGAGGCAGACGTCCTTGAGCCACTTCTTCAGCTGGCCCTCCACGATCTGCTCACGGATCGCTGCGGGCTTCTTCTGGACGGCCGGATCGGCCAGGAGGGCCGCCTTGTGGGCGGCCAGGACGTCGGCCGGGATCCCCTCGAGGTCGACATATTCGGGATGCATCCCCGCGACCTGCATCGCCAGGTCCCGGACCAGCTTCTGGAATTTGTCCGTGCGGGCCACGAAGTCCGTCTCGCAGCTGACCTCGATCAGGACCCCGATCCGGCCGCCCGTGTGGATGTAGCTGCCGACCACCCCTTCACGCGCGTCGCGGCCGGCCCGCTTCGCAGCAGCAGCCTGGCCGCGCTCGCGCAGCAGCCCGACGGCTCGATCGACATCACCGTCGGTCTCCTCGAGCGCCCGCTTGCAGTCCATGAACCCAGCGCCGGTGCGCTCCCTGAGCTCCTTGACCGCGCTCGCCGCAATCTCCGCCATGCCTGACCCTGCTCCTGTTCCGTCTCCGAGCGGTCGTCTCGCGACGGCCGCGTCATTGTCCTCGTTCGCCTCGTGCGCCTCGTTGGCCGGCCCTGGGCGGTCCCGGGCTCAGCCGGCCGCCGGGGCCGGGGCCTCTTCGGACTCGGCCTTCTCGTTCGCCTCGCGGGCAAGCTCCGCGGCGATCTCGTCGGGGGTCGCCTCGGCCGGCGGCTCGGGGATCGCCGCAGCTGCCGCCGCCGCTCCGCGGACGGCTGGCAGGAGGTCATCCTCGTCGGGCGAGAAGATCAGGGCAGCGCCGCCGGCGAGGGCCGCGACGAGCTCGTCTGAGGCAGCCTCAGACTCCTCGACCGAAACGTCAGGCTGCTCAATCTCGGGCTCCGGCTCCACGGCCGCTCGAGACGCGCGCTCGCGCATCCCCTCGATCGCCGCTTCGGCCACGAGCGAGCACAGCAGCCGGATCGCCCGGATTGCGTCGTCGTTGGCCGGGACCACATACGTCAGCTCGTCCGGGTCGACGTTCGTGTCGCCGGTGCCGATGAGGGGGATCTCGAGCTTGTTCGCCTCGGACACCGCGATCCGCTCACGATGGGGATCGATGATGAAGATCGCGCCGGGCAGCCGCTTCATCTTGCGGATCCCGCCGAGGGTGCCGGTCAGCTTCGTCAGCTCTTCCTGGAGCTTGGCCGCTTCCTTCTTGGGCATCCGCTCGAAATCGCCATTGAGCTGGCGCGCCTCGAGCTGCTCCATCAGTGCGATCCGCTTCTTGATCGTGGTGAAGTTGGTGAGCATCCCACCCAGCCAGCGCTTGTTGATGTAGGGCTGGTTGGCTCGGGCCGCCTCCTGGGCGACCGGCTCCTGGGCCTGCTTCTTGGTGCCCACGAAGAGGACCTGGTCGCCGCGCCCAACCGTGTCGCGGACGGCCGCCAGGGCAGCTTCGAGCCCCTTGACGGTCTGGGCCAGATCGATGATGTGGATGCCGTTGCGTTCCGCGAAGATGTATGGCTTCATCTTCGGGTTCCAGCGTCGGGTCTGGTGTCCGAAATGGACCCCGGCCTCGAGCAGCTGGCGCATCGAGATCGTCGGCACGGGTAAGGACCTCCTGTTCGGTTCTATCCTCCGCGGACCTGCCTGCCGGGAACCGGGTCGTGACCCGGCACCGCCCCGGTGGGAACGGTCGCGCGTGTGGGCTCCACCGCTTAGGTGGGCTGTTCTGGCCCGCTTCGGGCCGCGCCGGAGTGTAGCACAGGGGGTTCGGGCGGCCCCTCGCGGGAGCTGGCAACGGCTCGAGTGGCGAGCCTCGTGACGCCCTCGTGGCCGCGTACGCCGCCTCGTGCCCGGGCTCTCTGTTCCGGCCGCGTCCCGAAGTGTGCACTCAGTACCGTAAGACGCCGGTCTCGCGACTCGGGCACGGTGAGTGAGAGCGTCCACGCCGCGCCGGACCGAGGGCCGCAGATGTCATGGACCGAGCCTCGCGATTGAGGACCGCGGTGGCAATGCCCGGGTCGCAACCTCACGAGGCGAGCGCGTCGCGGTGATGCCGGAAACGGAGCGGGCCATCACGCTCGCCCGGCTCGACGATGACCAGGTCGATCCGGATCGGCAGTCTCGGCAGCGCCGTGCCGTCGGGCAGCGCAGACAACTCGAGCAGGCGGCCGACGGCCGCTCGCAAATGGCCGCGTTTGCGCCAGTCGAAGGTCTCCTCGCCGACGCCATACGCCCGGCTCGCGCGCCAGCGGACCTCGACCACGACCAGCGTCGCCGGCGGACCGGGATCGACGGCAAGGATGTCGACCTCGTTGCGCCCGAACCTGAGATTCCGGCCGAGGACGGTCCAGCCAGAGGCCAGGAGCTGCTCGGCGACCAGCCCCTCGGCTGCGTCGCCGAGGCGCTGGGCCGGCGTGCGCGCCTGCTGGACCCTCGAGACCCGCGTGTCAGCCATCGTCCGATCCTGGCGATCGGCGCTTATCGGCCGGTTATCGACCTCAGGCTGGCAGCGAAAGCGACGCGAGCGCCGACTCGGACTCCTCGCTGGTCGCCGCCGGTTCCATCTCCAGCGCCGTGCTCGACGCCTCTTCGGACATCACCGGCACTCCGACCCCGCCTGGCAGCTCGTCGCCGAACAGGTCGAGCGTCTCCTGGTCGCCGGCCAGCGTCCGCTGGAGGGCCAGGAAGCTGCGTCTGTGGAACGGCGTCAGGCCGAGCTTGCGGATCGCCATCCGGTGCTCGAGGGTGGCATAGCCCTGGTTGCGCTCCCAGCCGTAGCCGGGATAACGCACCGAGAGCAGGCTCATCATCCGATCGCGGACCACCTTCGCGACGACCGAGGCCGCGGCGATCGAGTAGACCTTCGCGTCGCCCTTGACGATCGCGGTGTACGGCCCGACGGCAGCCTCGAACTCGGCGATCCGGTTGCCATCGACCAGGACGTGGTCGTGCTCCCCCACCCGGCGGATCGCCCGGCGCATCGCGAGATGCGTAGCGTGGTAGATGTTGAGCCGGTCGATCTCGGCCACCGACGCCGCGCCGACGCCGATCGCCCACGCCCGCCGGCGGATGATCGGGGCCAGCCGTTCGCGCTGGGCGGCGGAAAGGGTCTTCGAATCACGGACGCCGGGAATTCGCCGGCAGTTCGGCCGCATGATCACGGCCGCCGCGACCACGGCGCCGCAGGTTGGGGCGACCCCGACCTCGTCCACGCCCACGATCCGTTCGAGGCCGTCGCGCCAGTAGCCGCGCTCGTACCGGAGGGTCGGAACCTGGCTGCCCATTCGCCCAGAGTCTAGCGAGCCGCCGGACCGGCCGGGCGGGCTAGCAAGCTGTTCGCCCGAGGACACCAAAAGGCGGCGATCGACACGACGAACCGAGCCGAGGGACGCTCGTTCCGGTGAAACGTTCGCCGTGGGCGGACAACCAGCAGGAATTGGTGGCCCGTCAGCGCTCGAAGGTCGTCGATTCGGTCGTCTTGTTCGCCCCCGGCGACGAACCGCAGGCTCAGGCAGCCCACCGCGTGAGGAACCAGCCCCGAATCAGCGACCCCGCCTCATCGGCGGGGTCCAGGCCTTGCGGGCGGCTGAGGAGACCTACGGGTTGCGGCGCTCGCGCAGGGTGGCGGCCTTGCCGACCCGTTCGCGCAGGAAGTAGAGCTGGGCGCGGCGAACCTGCTGGTGGCGGATCACCTCGATCTTGTCGATCCGCGGGCTGTTGATCTTGAACGTGCGCTCGACACCGACGCCGCTGGCGATCCGGCGGACGGTGATCGAGCGGGTGATACCGCCACCGCGCAGGCGCATCACGTCGCCTTCGAACACCTGGATCCGCTCGCGGCTGCCCTCGACAACCTTGGCATGGACCTTCACCCGATCGCCTGGCGCAAGGACGGGGAGGTCGGTGCGGATCTGGCCCTGGACGATCTCGTCGAGTACGGTCACTGAGGTTCCTTGCGCGTTCTTGGCGCAGGGTCACTGCGCGAGGATGGCATCGGGATGGGTCGTACCGACGACCGACGGGGCAGTGTAGCACGGCAACGCCGTCTGATCGGCGGGCTAGTCGGCCGGGCCGTCCTCCGCCGCGATCTCCTTGAGGAGCGCACGGTCCGCGGGAGCGAGCGTCCGATCAACCAGCAGGTCCGGGCGGCGCTCAAGCGTTCGCCGGAGAGCCTCGCGGCGACGCCAATGGCGCACCGCCCCGTGATCCCCGCTGGACAGGATCGCCGGGACGGCCTCGCCGTTGAAGATCGGCGGCCGGGTGTACTGGGGATACTCCAGCAGGCCCTCGGCGAATGACTCCTCGGCGGTCGAGGCCGCGTCGATCGCACCTGGTAGCAGCCGGATCAGGGCGTCGATCACGACCAGGGCCGGCAGCTCGCCACCGGTCAGCACGAAGTCGCCAATCGAAAGCTCGAGATCGACCATGCGCCGGATCCGGTCGTCGACCCCCTCATAGCGCGGGCAGATCAACACGAGGTGGGAGCGACCGGCGAGATTGCCGGCGCGGGCCTGGCCGAAGACTTCGCCGGCTGGATCGAGCAGGATCACGGTCGAGTCTGGCCGGCGTAGCTCGGCCAGGGCGGCCGCCACCGGCTCGGGCCTGAAGATCATCCCCGCTCCACCACCGTACGGGCTGTCGTCGACCGAGCGATGCCGGCCGAGCCCCCACTGGCGCAGGTCGTGGACCCTGATCGTGGCCAGGCCTCGCTCCTGGATCCGGCCGGGAATGCTGTCCGCCAGTGGGCCCGCGACCATCGCCGGGAAGAGCGTGACGATCTCGATCTCGAGGCCCATCGCCGGCCTCAGGTCTCGGCAGGGACGGGGGCGGCCGGCGGGGCGGGATGGGCCGGCGGGGCGGGATCGAGATCGGCGGCCGTCAGGCCGACTTCGGCAGCGGCCAGGGCGATCCCGGGGCTCGATCGGGTGGCCTCGCCCTTGCGCGGGCGCGGTGCCCGGTACGGCCGGACCGGGCGGACCGGTGGCAGGTCGAGCGCGGCGGCATCGACGACGAGCGCCCCATCTCCGGGTTGGAGCGAGACCACGAAGTCGCGCACGGCCGGGACATCGAACTCGCCCCGCGGGCCGTGGACGACGTAGACGTCGTTCTCCGCGACCCGGTAGATGTCAGTCACCGTTCCGAGCTCCTCGCCGTCGCGACCGAGGACCGCGAGCCCGACGACCTCGTGCCATAACCAGGAATCGGCGCCCGGTGCGCCGGTCTCGACCGGGACGAGGGCCTCGAGGTAGGCACCCCGGAACGCTTCGGCAGCCTTCCGGTCGGCGGCCTCGGCGAGGCGGATCCGCCAGCCCGGACCGTCCGCAACCGGGACGCCCTCGATCACCCGCAGGGGCGTCTCGCTGCCCTCGAGGAAGAGCGTGGCGCCACGCTTGAAGCGGGCCTCCGGCCGGTCGGTCAGGACCTCAACCCTGAGCGCGCCGTTCAGGCCATGGATGCCCCGGACCAGGGCGACCACGAGCCGCTGGGATGTGACCGTCAGACGATCTCGAGTGAGACCGGCTCGCCGTCACGCGTCGCGGTCACTTTGAGCAGGGTCCGGAGCGCCTTCGCCACGCTCCCGTTTCGGCCGATCACCTTGCCCATGTCGTCTTCGGCGACATGCAGCTCGAGGACGATGCCGTCGCGATCGCGGACTTCCTCGACCCTCACCTCGTCGGGCTGATCGACGAGCGACTTGGCCACGTATTCGACGAGCTCTCTGGCTGCCATCGGACTACTTCCCGGCCGGCAGGATGCCGGCCGATCGAAACAGGCGGGCAACGGTGTCCGAGGGCTGAGCGCCCTGGGCCAGCCACTTCTTCGCCCGCTCGGCGTCGATCTTCAGTTCGATTGGATCAGTCCGCGGGTTGTAATGCCCGATCGTCTCGAGCGATCGGCTGTCCCGGGCACTCCGTGCATCGGCCACGACCAACCGGTACGTCGGCTGCTTGGTGGCGCCCACCCGGGTGAGCCTGATTCGAACGGCCATTGGCCTGCTTCCTCCTCTTGGGATTGTGCGACGGACGCCGCTCTGGGACGGCGCCCGTCGATGATTGGAGTGGAGTGAACTATTTCAGGACGAGAACAACCCGTGCTGTCGATATGTCGGCGCCGACCGCCTGGGACCAGGCGATGCTCTGGATCGGCTCGAGGAACGGCTTGACGTCCGAATCATAGGCCTTGATGTCCGATGACCCGGCCGCCATCGTTTCAACGGCCGTGCGCACGGCCGCCAGGTCGACGTATCCCTGGCCGACGTTGCTCGAACCGGCCAGGTCGATCGCGTGCTGGTAGGCAGGCTGGTCGGCCAGGGAGCTGCCTGGCTTGGTGTCGAGGACGGCCTTCACGAAGCCATCGCCGACGCCCACGATCACCAGGTCCTTGGTCTGGGTGAAGGCAACCTGGAACTTGCCCGAGGATCCGCCGACGCCCGCCGCGGCAGGTCCGCTCAGCTGGCCGAGGTCGCCGCCGACGAGGGTGATCGTCTGGCCGCCATAGGTTTCGCTGCTGAGCTTGATCCCGGATTGGGCCCCGCCCAGCGTGACCAGGTTCTTCAGCTCGGTCAGGAGGTTACCGGAGGCGGTCGCGTCCTTCGTCTGGGCGACGAGGCCGCCGGTGAAGCCGGCAGCATCGTGGGCGACAACGACATCCGCATCGCCGATCCAGCCGACCGCCTTGTCGACGCCGCCGACGAACTTGGCAACGGAATCGACCTGGGCGGCGGTTGGGCCGCCGGGTTGGGCCTCGAGCTGGGTCAGCGAGGCCTGGACGAGGCTGCCCGTGTCGTGTAGTTCGTACTGGAGCACCGTGCCACCCGGCAGGCCGGCGGCGAGTGCGCCCTGGCGGTTCTGGCGGGCCGGCTGGCCGGCCACGGTCGGCAGCACCTCGTCGAGGACGAGGTGATCCGACTCGGCCCGGACGCGCATGGCGATCCATCCAGGCAGGAGAGCTGCGTTCATTGTGGGGACCGCCATCGGGCTCACCTTGGGCGTGAGGCCGGCCTGGCTGCCGACCTGCGACAGGATCTGGCCCTCCATGTTCGTGACCATTGCGAGGTAGCCCTTGAGGTCGATGAAGACGCTGCCCAGGTCGTCACCGGCAAGTGCCGCGTCGGCAGCCTTGAACCCGGCATTGCCGGCCAGGGCTCCGCTCGGCCCGCGGGTGATCGCGGCCTTGACCGCGTCGAGGGTCCCCGCCAGGATCACTGAGCCGTCGAGTCCGTAGGCGGCCGGCGGCGAGGAGGAGGCGGCCGGCCCGACGAGGTCGACGCCCTTGTAGGTCTGGTGGCTGGCGTCGGCTGGCGTGATCGACTTGAGCCAGGCCGCGGCGGCCGTGACGTCTCGGACCGAAACGACAACGAGGATGCCGGGCGATGACGGGTTCGTGCCCTCGACCGAAACGCCGACCTGGCCGCCGAACCAGGGCTTGATCTCGGTCGAGAAGTCGTGCTTGCCATCGGTCAACCGCTTGACCACGCGATTGAGCCCATCGTCCGCCTTGACGTCGAAGCTGGTCTGGTCGGCGAAACCTGGGAACTTCGAGAGGAAGGCCAGCAGGTTGGCCCGCTGGTCGCCGGGCAGGTCCGCGCGGACCTCCGTATACATGACCGCGTCCGACGGGGCCCAGGGCAGGACCTGGGACGTCGAACGCGCGGACGAAAGGACCGCGAAACCGAGGGCGCTGCCCCCGATGACGACGGCGGTCACGACCGCGGCGATCGCCCAGCGCAGCCGGCGCCGGCGCGGGCCGACGATCGGCGCATTGGCCGTGCCGGCGCCGGGCAGCACTTCAAGCGCGGCGGTGGGCACGGCATCAGTCGTCGGCTCGAGCTGGCTGACTGGTTCCGCCATCGTTCCCGGCTCGGTTGGGCCGCCTGGCCCGAATGATTCGGTCATCGTGAACCCCCTTTCCTAGCGACGGCCCAGGAGGCTCGCCGCGGCAGATCGCCGTCCGGCGCCGCCGGAGAATTGCTTCATCATTTTCTGCATCTCGCCGAACTGCTTGACGAGACGATTGACGTCCGTGAGGGTGGTCCCCGAGCCCGCCGAGATCCGGCGCCTCCGGGAGGCGTTGAGGACATTCGTGTCGCGCCGCTCGCGCGGCGTCATCGCCCGGATGATCGCTTCCGTCCGGCGGATCTCACCGCGATTCACCGCATCCTCGGCCTGTTTGGCCATGCCACCCATGCCCGGCAACATCCCCACGATCTGGCTCAGGCCGCCCATCTTCTGGACCTGTTGGAGCTGGTCCAGGAAGTCGTCGAGGGTGAACTGCGACTTGCGCAGCTTCTCCTCCAGCTTCGACGCCTCGCCGGCATCGAAGGTTTCCTGGGCCCGCTCAACCAGGGTCAGGACATCACCCATCCCGAGGATCCGGCCGGCGAGGCGATCCGGGTGGAAGACCTCGAGCGCATCGGTCTTCTCACCCGTGCCCAGGAACTTGACCGGCAGGCCGGTGACTGCGCTGATCGACAGGGCGGCGCCGCCTCGGGCATCTCCGTCGATCTTGGTCAGGATCAGGCCGCTGATCGGGACCACGGCGGCGAACGCCTGGGCCACGGCCACCGCGTCCTGGCCGGTCATCGCGTCGATCACGAGGAGCGTCTCGACGGGCCGGACGGCAGCGCTCAGGGCGGCGATCTCAGCCATCAGCGCCTCGTCGATCGTCAGTCGGCCGGCGGTATCGACGATCACGACGTCACGGGCCGTCCGACGGGCCGCATCGAGCCCCGCCTGTGCGATCGCCACAACCGGCGTCCCGGCGGGCGCCCGGTGGACCGGCAGGCCGAGCGCGGCGCCGAGCGTGGCGAGCTGATCTGCCGCCGCCGGCCGGTAGGGATCGGCCGCCACGAGGAGGGGCCGCCGGCCGAGCTTGACGCAATGGCGGGCGAGCTTCGCCGCCGAGGTCGTCTTGCCCGAACCCTGCAAGCCGACGAGCATGACCACGGCCGGGTTGCCCTGGAGATGGAAGGTCCGGTCGCCGGCCGAGAGCAGGCTGGTCAGCTCTTCGTTGACGATCCCGACGACCTGCTGGCCGGCCGTCAGGCTCTCGAGGATGTTCGCTCCGATCGCCCGCTCGCGGACCCGGGCGATGAAGTCGCGGACGACCTTGAAGTTGACGTCTGCCTCGAGCAGCGCGAGGCGGACCTCGCGCATCGCGGCGTCGACGTCAGCCTCGTTCACCCGGCCGCGACCGGTCAACGAGCCGAGGGTCTTGCGCAGGCGCTCGCTCAGAGCGTCAAACATGGACTTCGCGACTCCGCTCAATCAGGTCCGGCGAGGGCAGGTCGCTCGGATGGTGCACGGCTGCTCGCGCACCGAGGTTGGCCGATTGTAGCGCACGCTCGGGGGCCTTCCGGAATGGGACCTTCGTCGCGCTCTCTGGTTCGCGCTGATCCGCTACTGGTTCGCGGTGATCCGCCGCACCACTGGCCCGCGTGCCCCACCACCGGCCCTGCCTATTCGGCGAAGAGGGCCGCCACGAAGGCGTCGGGATCGAACTGCAGCAGCTCGCCAACCTGCTCCCCCACCCCGACGAACCGGACCGGGATGCCGAGGGCGGTCTCGATCGCAAAGACGATCCCACCTTTGGCCGTCGAATCGA
>JADGQK010000094.1 GCA_017881915.1 Chloroflexota bacterium
CCGATGATCCCGTACCGCTCGAGCTCGTCCATCAGCCGGCTCGCCCGGCTGAAGCCAACCTTCAGCTTGGTCTGGAGCGACGACGTGCTGGCCCGGCCGGTCGTCGTGACGAGCTCCGCGGCGCGCACAACCATGTCGTCCTCGGCCATCTTTGCCAGCCAGCCGAACTGGCCATTACCGTCTTCGGTTCCGTCGACGAAGGCGAAGATCGAGTCATCGTAGAACGGCCCGGCGGCCTGCTTGCGCCAGTGCTCTGTCACGGCCGCGACCTCCTTGTCGCTGACGAAGACGCCCTGCAGGCGGACCGGGCGGGGCAGGTCGACCGGCTGGTAGAGCATGTCGCCGCGGCCGATCAGATCCTCGGCGCCGGGCTGGTCGAGGACGGTCCGGCTGTCGATGTTGGAGGACATCGCGAAAGCGATCCGGCTGGGCACGTTCGCCTTGATCAGGCCGGTCACGACGTTGACGCTCGGCCGCTGCGTCGCCAGGACGAGGTGGATACCCACCGCCCGCGCCTTCTGGGCGATCTTGACGACCGGGTCCTCGACCTTGCGACCCTCGCGCATGATCAGGTCGGCCAGCTCGTCGACGATCAGGACGACGAAGGGCATCCGCTCCTCGGTGGTGCCCGGCAGCTCGTTGTAGGCGGCGATGTTGCGGACGCCATGGGAGGCCAGGCGCTTGTAGCGATCCTCCATCTCGTGGACCGCCCAGTTGAGCGCGGCCTTGGCTTCATGGGGCTCGACGATCACGTGCTGGAGCAGGTGCGGCAGGGCGTCATATGGCGCCAGCTCGACCCGCTTGAGATCGACCAGGATGAGCCGCACCTCGTCCGGTCGGGCGTGCATCAGCAGGCTGGTGATCAGGGCGTTGACGCACACGCTCTTGCCCGAGCCGGTCGCGCCGGCGATCAGCAGGTGGGGCATCTTGGCCAGGTCGACCGCATAGGGCTGGCCGGACACGTCGCGCCCGAGGGCAAACGTCAGCCGACTCGTCGCCGCCAGCATGTCGGCATCCTCGATGAGCGAGCGGAACCCGACCACCTCGCTCTTGTGGTTGGGGATCTCGATCCCGACGACATCCTTGCCCGGGATCGGCGCCTCGATCCGGATTGAACGGGCCGCGAGGGCCATTGCCAGGTCGTCCTGGAGCCCCTCGATCCGGGACAGCTTGACGTGCTTCTCGGGCCGGACCTCGTACTGGGTCACGACCGGCCCGGTGTTCGTGCCCACGACCCGGGCGTCGATCCCGAAGCTGCGCAGCTTCTCCTCGATGTCTCGAATGTTCTCCGCGTGGTCCATCCCACCGCCGGTCTTGCCCGGCGGGTGGATCTCGAGGATCGCGGTCGCCGGCAGGGTCCACGGGACGCTGCCGATCGTGAGGACGGGTTCCAGCGTGGCGGCCGGGGCCAGCCGGGCCGGCACGGCGGCGACACCGTCGGCGGGTCCGCCGACGAGCCCAGCTGATCCGCCATCGCGAGCATCGCCGCGACCCGCCCAGATCGTCTGGCTCATCTGGGCGGGGCTGGTCGCCCGGGTGCCACTCCGCCGGTCGAAGTGGTCCGCTTCTTCGTCGTGCCCGCCGGCATGCGCCGCGAGCGAAGGGCCGGCCTCCCGGCGCACATGCCGGCCGTTCGTGGCAGGCAGCGGTTCGTCGTCCTCGGCAGCCGGCGCGGCGAGGGCGGCGCCGACGGTCTTGGCGCCCCGCGCGAGCGGCTTGAGCAACGTCGGCAGGGACATGTCGAGGGCGAGCAGGAGGCCGATGATCGCGGTCGCGGTGCACACGACGAACGAGCCAGGGTGGGTGATCAGGGTAGCCAGGCCATCACCAACGAAGCGCCCGATCCGACCTCCGTTGGCCAGGTTCGGCCCATCGATCGCACCGAGCAGGCCGACGTAGGCGAGGGTTGCTCCCAGGAGCGCCAGCCCCCACCTGCCGCCGTCCCCCCGGGCGCGCTGGATGAACAGGCCAGCGACGATCAGGATCGGCGGCAGCAGCCAGCGGCCGGTGCCGAACCACGGCGCGATCAGGTTGCGCCAGAGGTCCGTCAGCTGGCCGCGCCCGGGCAGGAGCAGCGCGATCAGGGTCACCAGCCCGATCACGAGGATCGTGATCCCGACGAGCGAGCGGACAACCTCCGGGTTGACGTTCAGGCCCCCGCCCCGCCCTCGGCCACGCGAGGTCGAGCGACTCGGCGGCCTGCGCGGCGCAGCGCGGCGCCGTCCGGTCATCTCAGACCTCGACGACGACCGGGAAGACCATCGGTCGCCGCTTCGTCTGTTCGTAGAGGTAGCGCGAGACGCCATCCTTGATCTGGACCTTGAGCAGGGCGATCTCGCTGATGTGGTTGCCCGGGTTGGCGATCGAGGACATCACCCGCTCGATTGCGCCGGGGATCAGGGGATCCTGTTCGTTGCCCTTGACGAAACCGCGGGTGATGATCTCCGGCCGGCCGACGATGTCGCCGGTCTGCTTGTCGACGGTCACCACGATCATGAACATGCCGTCGTTGGCGAGGGCCTTCCGGTCACGCAGGACGATCTCGCCGACCTCGCCGACTGACAGGCCGTCGACGAACACATAGCCGGCCGTGACCGGCTGGCCGCGACGGCCCGAACCGTCGTCGAAGATCTCGATCGGCGTGCCGTTCTCGATGATGAATACGTTACCCGGGTCGACCCCGGTCTCGACCGCCAGCCGGCCGTGTTGGACCTGCATCCGGAACTCGCCGTGCATCGGGATGAAGTAGCGCGGCTTGGTCAGGCCGAGCATCAGCTTGAGCTCTTCCTGGCTGGCGTGGCCCGAAACATGGGCGCGCTTGATCGTGTGGTAGAAGACGTTCGCACCGGCCTTGAACAGGTTGTCGATCGTCCGGCTGACGTACTCCTCGTTGCCCGGGATCGGGCTGGCGCTGACGATCACGGTGTCGCCCGGCTGGATCTCCACGAAGCGGTGGTCGCGGTTGGCCATCCGGGCCAGGCCGGCCATCGGCTCGCCCTGGGCGCCGGTCGTGGCGATCACCAGCTTGGAGTTGCCCGGTTCGTTGATCCGGTCCTTGGCCACGATCATCGCCGGGTCGTACTTGAGATAGCCCAGGTCCGTGGCGATCCGGAAGTTCTGCTCCATCGAGCGGCCGATCACGGCGGTCTTCCGACCGAACGAGGCGGCCGCATCGAGGACCTGCTGGACCCGGGCGATGTTGCTGGCGAAGGTGGCCACGATGACCCGGCCCTCGAGCGGCTCCATGATCTCGCGGAAGGCGTCGCCGACCGTCCGCTCGGACGGGGTATAGCCGGGGTTCTCGGCCCGGGTCGAGTCGGAGAGGAGGCAGATCACGCCTTCTTCGCCGAGCCGGGCCAGGATGTGGAAGTCGGACAGCTTGCCGTCGACCGGGGTGTGGTCGAACTTGAAGTCGCCAGTGTGGACCACGATGCCAACCGGCGTGCGCAGGGCGATGCCCATCGCGTCGGGGATCGAGTGGCCGATCCGGAACGGGATCACCGTGAACGGGCCGATCTGGACCTCGTCGCCGGGATTGAGAGGGCGCAGCTCGTTGTTGTGGAGGCGATGCTCCTTGATCTTGTTGCCGAGCAGGCCGCGGGCCAGGGTCGAGGCATAGACCGGCACGCCGGGGAACTCGGGCAGGATGTAGGGCAGGCCCCCAACGTGGTCCTCGTGGGCGTGGGTGATCAGGAAGGCGCGCACGTTGGCCCGCCGTTCCTTGAGGTAGGTGACGTCGGGGATCACGAGGTCGATCCCGAACATCTCCTCGTCCGGGAACATCAGGCCGCAGTCGATCACGACGATGTCATCGCCGTACTCGAAGACGTACATGTTCTTGCCGATCTCGCCGACCCCGCCGAGCGGGATGATCCGGAGCGGCTTCGTTTCAGATGCCATCAGTTGGTTGGTTCTTTCTCTCAGAAGAGGGTGAGTTGGTCGTCCGCGGCACCTGCCTCGGATGTTGCCAGGAGGGCGAGGTGGGGGGCGGCGTCGATCGCCGCGTCGATCGCCGCGTCGGGAGCGACCGGAACCTCCGGAAGGTCCCGGATGTCCGGTGCGTCCGCTGGGATCGCTGCGGTCACGACGTCCTCGGCTGCGGATGACGGGGCAGGCGCGGTCGTCGTGGCGGCCTCCCGGCGGGCCCTGGCCTGGAGCAGCGCGGCCGGGATCCGGGCGACGTCCTGGTAGCTCGTCCGTTCGATCTCCGGCGCTCGGAGGGCCGCCGCCGGGTGATACAGCGCGAATGCCAGTGCGTTGGCCGCTCCCGTCGTGGGATCGACCGGCCGGACGGTCCCATGCGCGCCCGAGATCCGCTCACCGGGCATGAACCGGCCGAGCGAGTGCCGGCCGAGGGTGACGACGAGTGCCGGGTCGAGGATCTCGAGCTGGCGGCGCAGGTACGGGGCGCAGGCGGCGACCTCATCCGGTTCGGGATCCCGGTTGTCCGGGGGTCGGCATTTCACGATGTTCGTGATAAACACGTCTTCACGCTGCCAGCCCAGCGTCATGAGGAATCTCTCCAGCAGCGCTCCCGCGCGACCGACGAACGGCCGTCCCTGGCGGTCCTCGTTGTAGCCGGGACCCTCGCCAACGAACACGACCTCGGTCTCGGGACTACCTTCGCCTGGAACGGCGAGCGTGCGCGTCTCGTGCAGCCGGCAGTTGGTGCAGGCCCGGACTTCGACCGCGATCGCCTCGAGGGCGGCGCCTCGGTCGAGCTCGATCATGCCGGCCGGCCGGACTCGACCGGCGCGCGTTCTCGGGCCGGCCGGATCCAGCCCCGTGCGGCGATCAGCTCGGCGATCTCGACCGCATTGGTTGCCGCCCCCTTGCGCAGGTTGTCGCTGACAACCCAGAACGCGAGCCCGCGACCGCCGACGATCGAGGGATCCTGGCGGATCCGGCCGACGAACACTTCGTCCTTGCCGGTTGCCTCGCTGGCCAGGGGATAGACGTGGTTGGCCGGATCGTCCTGGACCACGACCCCCGGGACCGCTGCGAACAGCCGGCGTGCGCGAGCGGGGGTGATCGGCTTGCGCGTCTCGACGTGGACCGCCTCGGAGTGGCTGACGAAGACCGGCACGCGGACGGCCGTGCAGCTGATCCGGAGGTCGGGCAGATGGAGGATCTTGCGGTTCTCCGTGACGACCTTCCACTCCTCGTTCGTGTACCCGTTGACGAGGAACGAATCGATCTCGGGCAGGACGTTGAAGGCGATCGGATGGGGGTAGACGGCGACCGTCGGCGGCTCGCCGGCGACATGAGCGCTGACCTGCGCCTCGAGTTCGGCCAGCGCGTCGGCGCCGGTGCCCGAGACGGACTGGTAGGTATCGACGATCACCCGCTCGAGCCCCACGCTGTCGCGCAGCGCCATCAGGACCGGGGCCAGCTGCATCGTCGAACAGTTCGGGTTGGCGATGATCCCGGCGTGCGCGGCGGCATCGTCGGGGTTCACCTGGCTGACCACGAGCGGAACGGCTGGATCCATCCGCCAGGCACTCGAGTTGTCGATCACGGTGGCGCCCTGGAGCACCGCGGCCGGGGCAAGATCCTGGGAGACGCCGGCGCCCGCCGAGAACAGGGCAATGTCGACCCCGGCAAATGCCTCGGGCACGGCCTCGATCACCGGATAGGCGACCCCGCGGACCGAGGTCGACCTGCCAGCTGAGCGGCCGGACGCCATGAGCCGGAGCTCACGAATTGGAAACTCGCGTTCCAGGAGGATCTGGATCATCGTCCGCCCGACAAGTCCGGTGGCACCGACAACGGCGACGGTGAGCGGTTGGCGCGTCATTCGAGGCACGCCTCCACTGCGGTAGTCAAGGGCACCCTCCGAGTATAGCAGCGTGGCCCGGGCCTCCCGAACGGGCGCTCCAGCGCTCGTGGCTAACCTCAGGCGGGCCCACGCGGGCCGGATGAAAGAGCCCACCCGTCGCCTTGACGGATGGGCTCTTCGATTGACCTATCGAACGCGGCCTCACCCGCGCGCATTGCTCAGACCGGTTCCTTGGCCAGGTGGCGCTGCATGGCCGCCTTGCGCGACAGGTTGACCCGGCCCTGGCGGTCGACCTCGGTGACGACGACCATCACTTCGTCGCCGACGGACACGACGTCCTCAACCGTCGGGACGTGGTAGTCGGCCAGCTCGCCGATCCGGACCAGGCCTTCCTTGCCCGGCAGGATCTCGACGAACGCGCCGAAGCCCATGATCCGGGTGACCTTGCCCAGGTAGAGCGCGCCGATCTCGACATCCCTGGTCAGGGACTCGATCCACTGGATCGCCTTGCGGCTGTTCTCGCCGGAGATCGCGGCGATCTCGACCGAGCCGTCGTCCTCGACGTTGATCTCGGTGCCGGTCTCTTCCTGGATCTTGCGGATCATCGAGCCACCCTTGCCGATGATCTCGCGGATCTTCTCCGGGTTGATCTTGATCGTGACGATGCGCGGGGCGAACTCGCTCATCTCACCGCGCGCCGCGGGCAGGACGCCGACCATCTTGTCGAGGATCTCGAGCCGGGCGGTGAGCGCCTTGCTCAGGCCATCCCGGATGATCGCCTCGTTGATCCCCTTGACCTTGATGTCCATCTGCAGGGCGGTGATCCCGTCGCGGGTGCCGGTGACCTTGAAGTCCATGTCACCGAACGAGTCTTCCTTGCCGAGGATGTCGGTCAAGACCGCGAAGCGGCCGTCGGGCTCCGAGATCAGGCCCATCGCCGCGCCGGCGACCGGCGCCTTGATCGGCACGCCCGCGTCCATCAGGGCGAGAGTCGAACCGCAGGTGGAGGCCATCGAGGTGGACCCGTTGGAGGTGACGCACTCGCTGACCAGCCGGATGACGTACGGAAACTCATCCTGGCTCGGCAGAACCGGCAGGAGCGCCCGCTCGGCGAGATGGCCGTGGCCAATCTCGCGCCGGCCGGGTCCGCGCATCATCTTGTTCTCGCCGGTGCTATAGGGCGGCATGTTGTAGTGGTGGATGTAGCGCTTGGAGATCTCCGGACCGATCGTGTCGATCCGCTGGACGTCCGAGGATGGTCCCAGCGTGGCGACGGTCAGGGCCTGGGTCTCACCCCGGGTGAACAAGCCCGAGCCGTGAGCCCGGGGCAGCAGTCCGACTTCGACCGTGATCGGGCGGATCTCATCGAGCCGCCGGCCGTCCATCCGGATCCCGTCGGTCAGGACGAGCTTCCGCACGGTCTTCTTGTGGACAAGGCTGAACAGGCTCTTCGAGACACGCGCCTGGCGCCGGGCCAGCTCGAGCAGGCCCTTCGCGTCGCCGGCTGTCAGGGTGGACCGGACGGATGCCTCGATGCCCTCGGCCAGGGTCTCCAGCCGGTTGGGCAGGTCGCCGGCGAACGTGAGAATCAGCTCGGCTGTGGCCTCGGCGTCGGGCAGTGCCCGGTGGGCATCCTTGAGCTCGATCCCGAAGAAACGGGCGAGCTCGCCCAACTTGTAGCTCTCGGCCCAGTCGGGATAGCCCTCGCGGGCCAGGACCAGGGTGTCGAGGTAGCGGCCGGGCTCGAACCTGAAGCCGGACCCGAGGGCTTCCTCGAGGAAACCCAGGTCGAAGCCGACGTTGTGTCCGACGATGATCGCGTCACCGGCGAACTTGAGGAACTGCTCGGCGGCCTCCTTCGGCGTCGGCGCGCCCTTGACTTCCTTGTCGGTGATGCCGTGCATCTGGTGACCGACGATCGAGCGGCCCGGGTCGACCAGGGTCGACCAGCGATCGGTGATCCGGCCGGCCTTGATCTTGACGGCACCGATCTCGAGCAGGTCGGCCATCTTCGGGTCGCGTCCAGTCGTCTCGACATCGACGACGACGAGCTCGGCCTTCGCGCCGGCGAGCTTGACGAAATCGAGGACGGACTCGGTCAACGGCTCGATGTAGGGCAGGCGCTTGGGCTTGCCCACGGCGGCCCGCAGCTCGTCCTGGAGGTCGACGATCGGCTGCAGGGCACGGTGGCCGAACAGGATCGCCTCGGCCATCACATCCTCGGGCAGGAGGTTCGCGCCGGCCTCGACCATCATGATCGCGTCACGGGTGCCGGACACGATCAGGTCGAGCTCGGACTCGGCCAGCTCGCTGTGGGTGGGATTGACCACGAACTCGCCGTCGATCCGACCAATCCGCACAGCGCCGATCGGGCCCTGGAACGGAACCTCGCTGATCGTCAGCGCGGCCGAGGCGGCGATCGTGCCGAGGATGTCCGGGTTGTTCTCCTGGTCCGTCGAGAGGACCGTGATCACGAGCTGGACG
>JADGQK010000095.1 GCA_017881915.1 Chloroflexota bacterium
CGGCCTTGCCCGATGACTCGCTGACGAGGATGAGGTTGTCTGCGTCGCTCGCCACGCGGGCCGGCCCGAGGAGAGCCGTCTCGCAGCCAAACGTCGGGAGCAGATGCGGAGCCTCTGTGGCGATGTGGAGTCGTGTTGCGCCCGCGGGCAGGTCCGGACCGGGCCCCATCGGACTCAGCTTCAGCGCGGCTACCCCGAACAGGATGACAACCAGGACCCCGACGACCTGCCATTTGTGGCGCATGAGGGGACGCTGCGCGTGCCGAAGGGGTTCCGCAAGAGCCGTTCAGCCGGCCGGCCGATACCGCGCGCAGCGCCCTGCGGAGAACTCGACCGTGCCCGCGCCCGACTTCGGAGCGGACGACAGCTGCGTCGACACGACCCTTCAGTGGCGCCTGGGCTCAGTGCTCCCGGGCGTATGTCGCGGGGGATCGCCGCAGGAACTGGCCGCGGCCTTTGGCACCCAGGAACGCCCCGTCCCGCACCACGACCTCGCCACGAGACATGACGATCTCCGACCGCCCCGTCACGACCCGGCCCTCGTAGCACGAGTAGTCGACGTCCATGTGGTGGGTCCTGGCGCTGATCGTGTGCCGCGCCGCAGGATCGTAGATCACGAGGTCGGCATCCGAGCCCACGGCCACGACCCCCTTGCGCGGATAGAGGCCGAACATCCGGGCCGGCGCGGTGGAGATCACCTCGACCCAGCGCTCGCGCGTCAAACGCCCGCCGAGGACGCCGCCGTCGTGGAGCAGGTCGACGCGATCCTCGACGCCGGGTAACCCATTGGGGATCTTCCGGAAGTCGCCTCGGCCGAGTTCCTTCTGGCCGTGGAAGTCGAACGGACAGTGGTCGGTCGCCACGAGCTGGAGGTCGTCCTTCACGAGCCCGCTCCACAGCTCGGCCTGGTGATCGGCCGGACGGAGCGGCGGCGAGCACACGAACTTCGCGCCGTTGAACCCGTCGCCCATGTCATCGAGCGAAAGGAACAGGTACTGCGGGCACGTCTCGGCAAAGACCCGGCCGCCCCGGTCGCGTGCGGCGCGAACCTCGTTCAACGCCTCACGGGCCGACAGATGGACGATATACAGGGGCACGCCGGCCGCCTCCGCCAGGCGGATCGTCCGGTTCGTCGCCTCGCCCTCGAAGATCGGGTAGCGGGCGACCCCGTGGTAGTACGGGTCCGTGTGGCCCGCGGCGATCTCGTCGGCGGCAACCACGTCGATCGCCGGGCCGTTCTCGGCGTGGATCATGATCAGGCCGCCGTTCGTGGCGGTCCGCTGGAGCGCCCGATAGATCTGGCCGTCGTCGCTGTAGAAGACCCCGGGATAGGCGGTGAACAGCTTGAAGTCGGGCACGCCCTCGGCCACGAGCCCGTCCATCTCGGCCAGCGTCTCGGCGTTGACGTCGCTCATGATCATGTGGAAGCCGTAGTCGATGACCGCATTGCCCTGGGCCTTGGCGTACCAGGCGTCGAGTCCCTCGCGCAGCGAGCGGCCCCGCGACTGGACTGCGAAGTCGACGATCGTGGTCGTTCCGCCGAACGCAGCGGCGCGGGTCCCCGTCTCGAACGTGTCCTTGGCAAACGTCCCGCCGAAGGGCAGCTCCATGTGGGTGTGCACGTCGATTGCGCCGGGCAGGACGTAGCGCCCCGAAGCGTCGAGCGTCTCGTCGGCGGTCAGCCCGGCGCCGGCCAGGTCGTGGCCGACGAGCGCGATCGTCTCGCCGTCGACCAGCACGTCGGCGACCTGCGAGCCGGCGGCCCCGACAATCGTGCCCTTGGTGATCAGGGTGCGCATGGAGCTCTCCTCACGCCCGACCCGGCGCGAGGTCGCGCAGGACCGGGATGATCTCGCGGCCGTAGGTCTCGAGGACCGCCTCTTCGTCGCCGTTCATCAGGTAGATGTTGAACTGGTCAACGCCGGCCTCAGCCAGCCGGCGCAGCTTGGCCAGGTGATCGGCAACCGAGCCGAGCACGCAGAATCGATCAGTCACCTCGTCGCCGACGAAGGCGGAGTTCGCCGAGCCGACCTCGGCGTGGTGCAGGTAGTCGTAGCCGGCCCGGTCCTGGACGTAACCGGTCAGCGCAGCCGGTAGCTCATCACGCGGGTAGCGGTTGACGAGGTCGACAACGTGGTTGCTGACCAGGGCCGGGAACCAGCGCGTCCGCTCCCGGCACAGCTCGACTTCACCGAAATGGGCCGGCGCGGCCGCCTGCACCGAGATCGAACGGGGCTCGCGGCCCGCCGCGGCGGCCGCCGCCCGGACCTGGCCGACGAACCAGGCCACGAGGTCGGGATCGGCCAGCTGGAGGATCACTCCGTCGGCGATTCGCCCGGTCATCTTCAGCGCCATCGGGCCATAGCCGGCGATCCAGACCGGCAGCTTCCAGTGACCTGCCCACGGCAGCGACAGCTCGGTCCCCTCGTACTCCACGGCTCGACCCTCGACCAGGTCGCGAATCACGCCGACGGCTTCCTCGAGCGTCGCCAGGGTCGTGGGCGGCTTGCCCAGCACCCGCCGGGCCGAATCGCCCCGGCCGATCCCCAGGTCCATCCGGCCGCCGCTGATCTCGTCGAGCGTGGCCAGGGCGGAGGCCGTGACCGACGGTTCACGGGTCGCCGGATTCGTGACGCAAGTCCCCAGACGGAGGCGCGAGGTGGCCCCCGCCATCAGGGTCAGGAGGGGATACGGCTCGCGCCACAGGATGTGCGAATCGAACAGCCAGCCGTAGTCGAAACCGGCAGCCTCGGCCCGCCGGGTCAGGTCGAGCGTCCGCTCGATCGACTGATCCGGCTTGAGCGTGAAGCCAAACTGCACGGTGGCGGGCCTCGGGCGCGGTTCTGGGCTAGGGTCGGGTCAGGTCGGCGTACGCGTCCGGTCGCCGGTCGCGGTAGAACTGCCAGGTCTGGCGGACCTCGGTGATCAGGTCGAGGTCCATGTCCCGCACGATCAGCTCCTCGTCGTGGGCGCTGCCCAGGTCACCGATGAACTGGCCGCGCGGGTTGACGAAGTAACTCTGGCCGTAGAAGTCATCATCGCCCAGGTCCTTCTCGATTCCGACCCGGTTGATCGTGCCCACGAAGTAGCCGTTGGCCACGGCGTGGCTGACCTGCTCGATCCGCCACAGGTACTCGGACAGACCTCGGCTCGTGGCGCTCGGGATGAGTACGATCTCGGCGCCGTTGAGACCGAGCGCCCGGGCGCCCTCCGGAAAGTGGCGGTCATAGCAGATGTAGACGCCGACCTTGCCGACGGCCGTCTCGAAGACCGGGTAGCCAAGGTTGCCCGGCCGGAAGTAGAACTTCTCCCAGAAGCCCTTGACGTGGGGGATATGGGTCTTGCGGTACTTGCCCAGGTAGCGACCGTCGGCATCGATCACCGCGGCGGTGTTGTAGTAGATCCCCGAGGCCTGCTCGTCCTCCTCGTACATCGGCACGACCAGGACCATCCCGGTCTGCTTCGCGAGGTCCTGCATCCGCCTGGTCGTCGGGCCGTCGGGGATCAGCTCGGTGTACGAGTAGTACTGGGCGTCCTGGACCTGGCAGAAGTAGGGCCCGTAGAAGAGCTCCTGGAAGAGCATCAGGCCGGCACCCTGTTTGGCCGCCTCGTGCGCCGCCGCCTCGTGTTTCTGGATCATCGATTCCTTGTCGCCCGTCCAGGTGGCCTGGAGCAAGGCGCCGCGCACGATCCGGGGCATTCGACTCTCCTTTGCGCCTGACGATTGGTTTGGCTAGGGTAGGCGGCCGACCGCCTTCTTGAGCAGGTCGATCGTGTCCTGCTGAGCCTTGGAATCGTCAAATGCGATCAACTGCAGGGAGAGCTCCGTATCGCCCTTGATCGCGTAGACCGTGCCGGCTGCTCCAATGAAGGCATCGTCGCCGAGCCCGGGCACGCTCTGGAGCGAGATCCCGATGTTGGCCGGGAGCCCGAAGCTGGCGATCGCCGACTCGGCCGGCGCGACGAGCGAGTTGAGGCCGCCCTGGAAGGCCGCCAGGAACTGCCGCGTCGAGACGAAGTCAGCCTTGCCGCCGGGCGCCTTGATCGTCAGGCTGACGTTGTCATTGACCGGGTTACCGGGGGAATCGAGGGTCCACGCGCAGCCCGTATCGGTCGGGCTCTCATGGTTCGGCTCGGGACTTTCGGACACGTTGCCATTGCCGATCGTGGTCTCGATCTCGGCACTGGTGATCAGGGCGCACGGGTCGCCGGTGAACGCCGGACCGGTGACCCCACCACCACCAACCCCCGGCACGGACAGGCCCGCGCAGCCGGCGAGCAAGGCCGCGAGGGCTACGACGGCGAGCAGCGGCCGCGGGTCGGGACGAGCGGCGCTCGACCGATTCGCCTGGATCCGATCCATCGAGCTTCCTCCGCGTCAGTTGGCCACCCGCGAGTTCCCGCGGGCCCGACTGCTGGTGCGCATGATACGAGTCCGGCCATGCTGCCCGCCATGCTCCGGAACGCTCTCGGTATAGTTGGATGGACACCCTCGAACCCCCAAGTCACTCCCGATCCGAGGTTCACCTGATGGGCATTGCGACCGCACCCGGAATGACCGCCGAGGAGATCGTCCGGCTCTCGCGCAAGCACACGTTCTTCTCGTGGGCGGCGCAGGGCGCGATCGATCCGATCGCGATCGACCATGCCCAGGGCGTCTACCTGTACACGCCCGATGGGACCCGGATCCTCGACTTCAACAGCCAGCTGATGTCGGTCAACATCGGCCACGGCGACCGCCGGGTGATCGAGGCGATCACGGCCCAGGCCCTCAAGCTTCAGTACGTCCAGCCCGCCTTTGCCACGGAGCCGCGGGCTCGGCTCGGCCAGAAGCTGGCCGAGATCCTGCCCGGTGACATGGACAAGGTCTTTTTCACCCTGGGCGGCGCCGAAGCGATCGAGAACGCGATCAAGATGGCCCGCCACGTGACCGGCCGGACGAAGATCCTGGCCCGCTACCGGAGCTACCACGGGGCGACCCTCGGGGCGATGACCCTGACCGGCGACCCGCGCCGCTGGGCCAACGAGCCGGGCATCGTCGGCGTGGTTCGCTATCCCGACACGCATCGCTGGGGCGAGCAGGGACCGCGACCCGCCGCGGAGGCGCTCCAGGGCCTCGAAGACGTGATCCGCTACGAGGGCGCCCACACGATCGCGGCGATCTTCCTCGAGACGATCGTGGGCACCAACGGGATCCTGATCCCACCCGACGGCTACATCGCCGGCGTCCGCGAGATCTGCGACCGACACAACATCCTGATGGTGGCCGACGAGGTGATGGCCGGCTTCGGCCGGACCGGGCGCTGGTTCGCGATCGACCACTGGGATACCGTGCCCGACCTGATGACGATGGCCAAGGGCCTGACCAGCAGCTACCTGCCCCTGGGCGCGGTGGCGATGCGCCACGGTCTGGCCGAGCACTTCGACCAGAACTTCTACTACGGCGGCCTGACCTACAGCAGCCACCCGATCAGCCTGGCGGCGGCCCTGGCCACGATCTCGGTCTACGAGGAGGACGGCCTGATCGAACGGGCCGCCCGGCTCGGTCCCGTAATGCGCGCCCACCACGAGGCGCTCTATGCCAAGCATCCCAGCGTCGGCTCGATCCGCAACCTGGGCCTGTTCGGGATCCTGGACCTGGTCCGCAGTCGCGAGCCTTACGTTCCGATGACCGGGTTCAACGCCAGCTCGGATGAGATGAAGGCCATCGCGGCCTACCTCCGGCGCCATCACCTGTACACGATGATCGCCAACAACTCGATCCACACGAACCCGCCGCTGTGCATCACCGAGGACGAGCTGGCCGAGGGCTTCGCGATCATCGACGGCGCTCTCGAGATCACCGACCAGGCGGTCCAGGCGTAACCCACTGATGTTGGCCGGGCAACAACCAGTCGTCCGCGCAACGGGCGTCGGCAAGATCTTCGACGTCGGGCCGAACCCGGTCACGGCCCTCGAGGAGATCGACCTGACGATTCGGGCCGGTGAGTTCGTCAGCCTGATCGGGCCGTCCGGCTGCGGCAAGACGACCCTCCTGCGGGTCCTGGGCGACCTGATCGAACCGACGTCGGGCGAGATCCTGGTCAATGCCAAACCGGCCCGCCAGGCCCGCCTCGACCGCGACTACGGGATGGTCTTCCAGGCGCCCGTCCTGATGGATTGGCGGACGATCGCCCGGAACATCGAGCTGCCGCTCGAGATCATCGGCTTCCCCAGGGAGGAGCGCGCGCGTCGGTCGGCCGAGCTCCTCCGTCTCGTCGAGCTCGAGGGCTTCGGCGAGCGCCATCCGTGGCAGCTCTCGGGCGGGATGCAACAGCGCGTTGCGATCGCCCGGGCGCTGGCCTTCGCCCCGAGGCTGCTGTTGATGGACGAGCCGTTCGGCGCCCTCGACGAGATGACCCGCGAGCGGATGAACCTGGAGCTGTTGCACATCTGGTCGCGGACCGGCACGACCGTCGTGTTCGTCACCCACTCGATCCCGGAGGCCGTCTTCCTGTCGACCCGGGTGATCGTGATGAGCGCGCGGCCCGGCCGAATCAGCCGGATCGTCGAAGTCGACCTGGCCCAGCCACGCACGGTCGAGACCCGCGATTCGCCCCGCTACTTCGAGCTCGTGTCCGAGGTCCGCGAGGCGCTTCGCCAGGACGACGCCGAGAGCGGATCGGCCGGACCCGCCAAAACTACGCCCTGGGCATGACCCCGACCGCTACTGGCCCGTCCCGAACTGGCGGTCGCCGGCGTCGCCCAGGCCGGGCATGATGTAGCCGCGCTCGTTCAGGCCCCGGTCGAGCGCCGCGCAGTAGATCTGGACATCGGGGTGAGCCGCCGTGACGGCAGCCACGCCCTCCGGCGCCACGATCAGGTTGATCAGCTTGATCCGGACGGCGCCCCAGCGCTTGAGCACCTCGATCGCCGCCGTGGCCGAGCCGCCGGTGGCGAGCATCGGATCGAGGATCAGCGACAGGTCCACCGTCGCCGAGTCGGGCAGCTTGTTGTAGTACTCGACCGGTCGGAGCGTCCGCTCGTCCCGGAACAGCCCGAGGTGCCAGACCTGGGCCGTCGGCATCAGCTCGAGCATGGCATCCACCATGCCCAGGCCGGCCCGCAGGATCGGGACGAGCCCGATCCGGTCGGCCAGCTGGCTGGCGATCATCGGCTCGAGGGGTGTCTCGATCTCGTACGGCCGGACGCGGGCGTCGGCGAGCGCCTCGTAGCCGAGCAGCCAGGACAGCTCACGGACGACCTCGCGGAACTTCTTGGGCACGGTCGACGTGCTCCGCAGGATCGCCAGCTTGTGCAGGACGGCCGGGTGGCTCGACACGTGCAGGCTGGGCCAGGCAGTGGCAGGCGGCTCGGGATTCGACACGTCGGGCATCGTAGCATCGCCACGCGGTATCCTCGGGCCGTGTCCGCCAGCCGTGCCCGCGTCTCGCATCCGGCCGTGAGTGGGCGCTCTGCTGCCCGGAGTGGAGCCGCCGGGGCCGGCGGGGCCCGGAATGGCGGAGCGCCCGTCCTGGTGCGCCAGATCCGCAATGGGATCGTCGAGTCGGTGCATCGGGGCGATGTCGTTGAGGTGGACGTCACCGGCCGGCTGATCCGTTCGATCGGAAATCCCGACCGGGTCGTGAGCCTGCGATCGTGCGTCAAGCCATTTGGGCTGCTGGCGCTGGTCGAGGCCGGCGGAATCGATGCCTTCGACCTGTCCCCGGCCGAGCTGGCGATCATGGCTTCCTCGCACTCCGGCGAGGACATCCACGTCCGGACCCTGCAGGCGGTCTACCGCCGGGCGAACGTCAGCCAGACGGTGCTCGCCTGCGGCAACGAGGGGATGCCCCTCGATGCCCTGACGGGCGCCCGCCTGGCCCGCGATGGGGAGCGGGCCGGGCCGATCCGGCACATGTGTTCCGGCCAGCACAGCTCGATGATCCTGCTGGCCCGGCTGCGTGGCTGGTCGCTCGAGGACTACTGGCAGCCCGAGCATCCCAGCCAGGACGCCTACCGGGCGGCGGTCGCCGCCGCGTTCCGGACCGCGCCCGGTCGGCTCGTCCGGGCGATCGACGGCTGCGGCATCGAGACCTACGCCTTCCCCCTCTCCGAGGTCGCCCGGGCCGACGCCTTCCTGGCCGATCCGGCCA
>JADGQK010000096.1 GCA_017881915.1 Chloroflexota bacterium
CTGGTACCTCTTCCGCGGCCTGACCCTCGTGCTCGTCAACGGCAAGAGCTACGCCCTCGTCACGACCAGCACAGCCCCGGCGTACGACCTGCTCGTCGGGAAGCTGGGGGGCATCGTCCCGATGGAGTTCGTCTGGATGCTTGTCCTCGCGGTCGTCGCGTGGGTTCTCCTCAACCGCCTCCGGCTGGGCCAGAACGCGTACGTCGTCGGGGACAACCGCCTGGCTGCCGGGCTCATGGGTATCCCCATCCGGCGGACTCGCATCCTCCTGTTCGTTCTCACCGGGGTAGTGGCAGCGCTCGCCGGCCTGATGACCAGCCTCCAGATCGTCAACTTCTACCCGACGATGGGCGACGGCTTCCAGCTCCCGACGCTGGCCGCCGTCTTCGTCGGGGGGACCTCCGTGTTCGGCGGCCGAGGCACGATCTACGGCACGTTAATCGGCGCGTTCATGATCGGCACCATCCAGGCCGGGATCGTGGCGGTCGGCCTGACTGACTACTACACCAACTTCATCTATGGCGCCGTCATCCTCGCCGCGGTGTCCGTTCACGCCTTGCTGCAGCGTCGGTTCGCGTAGTGATGGCGGCTGGGCTGCGGGCCGCGGGGCCAGGCGACGAAGCACCGATCAGGGCGCCGCTGGAGGCCGGCGCCGACCGACCGCCGGCCCGTGCCCGGCCGGTGACGATGAAGGACATCGCGATCGCGACCGGCGTGTCGCGGAGCACGGTCTCGCGGATCCTCAACGATGCCCCGTTGACCGTGCCGATCGCGGCCGAGACCCGCGAGCGTGTCCTGGCCGCCGCACGTGACCTGGACTACCGGCCCAATCCACTCGCCCGTGCCCTGCGCGGGGCACCGACGATGCTCCTCGGCGCGATTGTCCGCGACATCACCGACCCGTTCTTCGCGGGCGCGATCGAGGCCGTCTCGGTCGAAGCCCGCAAGCTCGGCTACAACATCGTCCTGGGTCACGCCCACGCGCAGGCCACCGAGGCCCACGCCCTGGCAACCATGCTCGAGGCGCGCCAGTGCGACGCGATCCTGCTGCTCGGTGACATGGGCAACCAGCCGCGCCTGCTCGACGACCTGCGCGACACGCACGTGCCGGTCGTGGCCCTGTGGCAAGGCTCGGAGCTCGATCTCATCCCGGCTGTCAACGTCGACAACCGGAGCGGCATCGCGGCGGCGATCGGTCACCTCGTTGCCCTCGGTCATCGCCGGATCGCCTTCGTCGGCGGGCGGTTGCTGGGGGATATCCGCGAGCGCCAGGCTGCGTATGCCGAAGCGATGATCGAGCTGCTGGGCGAGGTCCCGCAGGGTTACGTCCAGCTGGTCGCCAACACGCCCGCAGACGGCGAGGCTGCCGTTCGCGCGCTGATGCGCCAGTCACCACGACCGACCGCCATCGTCGCTTCGACCGACGTGCTTGCCCTGGGGATCCTCCGCGGAGCCCTCGTCACGGGGGTGCGGGTCCCTGCGGAGCTCTCGGTCGTGGGCTTCGACGACATCCCGATGGCTGCGTTCACCGTGCCCGCGCTGACCACCCTGCGCATGCCGATGGCCGAGATGGCCGCGGCGGCAATCGAGCTGGCGATCGGCACCACGCGCCGGACGGACGTCGAATTGTCGGGCGCCGACGTCCCGCGGAATGGCCGCGCGCTCGTCCGGCTGTTTCGACCCGAGCTGGTGGTTCGCGAGTCGACGTACACTGCGGATCCGCGGGGCGCCTGACCGCCGGCGTCCAACGTCGTCGACGGAGCCATCCGCCGGATTGTACGGGCCAGGCCCGGCTGATCGATGCCAGACTGGCCGGCATGGATGTCGGGCACCCGCCGTCGATCCTCGAGCAGCCCTTCGTGCGCTTTGGTCGGGAGGTGACCAACGACCTCCCGGCCGGCCTGCGCCGGGAATGGCTCGTCACGAACGGCCTCGGGTCGTATGCCTCGGGCACGCTCGCGGGACCGCCAACGCGGAGCTACCACGGCCTGCTCGTGGCCGCCCTGGAACCACCGGTCGAGCGGACGGTCCTGGTCGCCGGGACGGTCGAGTGGCTCATCGACGGGCAGGCGTCGATCCCGCTGAGCACGATCGAATTCGCGGACGGCGAGCTGGGCGCCCGCATAGAGCTGGGCGCCGGCGGCGATCCCGGCGGCCACCCCCAGCTCGACTCATTCGATCTCGACGGGACGCTGCCGGTCTGGCGGTTCGCCGCCGGCGACCTGCTGCTCGAGCGTCGCGTCTGGATGCCGGCGGACGAGCAGGCCACCTGGCTGACGTTCCGCCTGATCCGCGGCGATCGTCCGGTCCTGATCACCGTCAGTCCGCTGGTCGTCGAGCGCTCGTTCCACTCCCTTGCGACTGCGCGCGATCCCGACGTCGAGATCCTCAGCAACGGCGCGCCCCAACTGCCGCAGATCCGTGTGCGGCTGCGGCCCGGCGGTCCGGTCGTTGGGCTCGCGGCGACGGCCGGAAGCGTCGCACGGGACGGCTCCTGGTACCGCGACATCGACTACCGCGAGGAGCGAGCCCGCGGCCTCGACGACCGCGGGGACGCCTACCTGCCGGCGACGTTCCGTCTCCCGCTCGCGCCCGGCGTCCTGGTCGGGATCCGGATGGGACTTGGGTCGATCGACGGCGAGCCGGCCCTGGATCCCGGCGCGTCCCTGCGTGCAGAACGCAGCCGCCAGGCCGGGTTGCTTGCCCGGGCCGGCGCCACGAGCGCCTCCCCGGTCGTCCAGCAGCTCGTCCTTGCCGCGGACCAGTTCATCGTCGAGCGCCGGCCGGCGGGACGCACGGTGATCGCGGGCTATCACTGGTTCAACGACTGGGGCCGCGACACGATGATCGCGCTGCCGGGGCTCACCCTGGCCACCGGCCGCCCGGATGAGGGTGCCGCGATCCTGCGCTCGTTCGCCGCGTTCGTGCTCGACGGGCTGCTGCCCAACAACTTTCCGGACGAGGCCGGCAGCGAGCCCAACTACAACACCGCCGATGCCTCGCTGTGGTACCTCGTGGCGATCCAGCGCCACCTCGACGCGACCGGCGATGCGGCGCTCCTCGAGGAGCTCCTGCCGGCGATCCGCGAGATCGTCGACCGGCACATCGCCGGGACCCGCTTCGGGATCGGCATGGATCCCGCCGACGGCCTGTTGCGGGCCGGCGAGCCGGGCACCGCGCTGACCTGGATGGACGCCCGGATCGACAACCACGCGTTCACCCCGCGGATTGGCAAGCCGGTCGAGATCAACGCGCTGTGGTACAACGCCCTGCGCTGCCTGGCCGGCTGGCTGGTTGATCGGGACGGCCCGGCCTCGGCGACGTATCGCGCGCTTGCGGAGCGGGTCAGGGCCTCGTTCCAGGCCCGCTTCGTCCGGCCCGGATCCGACCACCTGGTCGACGTCCTGGACGGCCCCGATGGCGACGAGACGAGCCTTCGTCCCAACCAGGTCTTCGCGATCTCACTGCCCTATCCGCTGCTCGAGGGCGAAGCCGCGGCGCGCGTCCTCGAATCCACGGAGCGCTCCTTGCTCACGAGCCTGGGCCTGCGCAGCCTGGCCCCCTCGGATCCGGCCTATCGCGGCGACTACGGCGGCGACCGGTACCGGCGCGACTCCGCCTACCACCAGGGCACGGTCTGGACGTGGCTGATCGGCGCCTACGTCGAGGCCCACCTGCGGGTCCGCGGCGATGTGGCTGCCGCCGGCGCGATCCTGGCCCCGTTCGAGGATCACCTGCGCGATGCCGGACTCGGCTCGGTCTCGGAGATCCTGGATGGCGATCCGCCGCACACGCCGCGCGGCTGCATCGCCCAGGCCTGGGGCGTGGCCGAAGTCCTGCGTGCCTGGCGCGCCGTGGACGCCGCCGCTGCGTCGACGACGCGGTCCGTTGGTCAACGGGGGTTTGAAGCCTAGCGCCGCCCGATCGACGCCCCGGCGACGGCCGCCATATCCGACTCGATCAGCGTTCCGGCCTGGCCGGCGAGGATCGCCACGGCGTCCTCGAGCGCGCCGATCGCGGCCAGCTTGCCGGTTCGGCGCACGAAGTCGGCGGCGGCCACGACCTTGGGGCCCATCGAGCCCGCGGCGAACGTGCCGTCGCGCACCCACGTCTTGATGGCCGCGGGCGTCAGCCGTCGGAGGCGGCTCTGCTCCGGCGCGCCCCAGGCCCGGTAGACGGCGTCGACATCGGTCAGCAGGAGCAGGGCATCGGCGCCCACGGCCTCGGCCAGGACGACCGCGGCGTAGTCCTTGTCGATGACGGCCTCGACCCCGGCCAGCGCGCCCGAGGCGAGGCGGACGACGGGGATCCCGCCGCCACCCGAGGCGATCACGATCACGCCCGCCTCGACGAGCGTGCGGATGCTGGCGGCCTCGACGATCTCCAGCGGCCGGGGCGAGGCGACAACCCGTCGCCAGCCGGAGCCGTCGGCGGCGGTCGTCCAGCCGTGTTCGCGGACCATCGCCTGGGCCGTCCTCCGGTCATACATCGGTCCGACCGGCTTGGACGGCAGCAGGAAGGCGGGATCCGCGGGGTCCACGATCGTCTGGCTCAGGACGACGGCGACCGAGCGGCGGCGACCCTCCATCGCGAACTGGGCGCTGAGGGCCTGCGCCAGCAGGTAGCCGATCTGGCCCTGCGACTCGGCCACGAGGACGTCGAGCGGCGGCGGCGGAACGGTGTCCCGGGCAGCGTCGGCCTCGATCGCCAGGAAGCCGACCTGCGGTCCATTGCCATGGGTCAGGACGAGCTCGTGGCCCAGCGCGACGAGGTCCGCCAGGGCCCGGGCCGCGCCGAGCAGGTTGCGGCGCTGGACGGCGGTCGAGCCTTCCTGGCCGCGCCGGATCAGGGCGTTGCCGCCGAGGGCAACGACGATCCTGCTCATGTCAGGAGCTCCCCGCCGGCGTCTCCCGTCAGGACGGTGTACAGCAGCGCGGTCTCGGTGTGGAGCCGGTTGGCGGCCTGTGGCCAGACACGCGAGGCGGGCCCGTCGATCACCTCGTCGGTGACCTCCTCGCCCCGGTGGGCGGGCAGGCAGTGCAGGAAGATCGCCGTCTTCGACGCCTTGCGCATGAGCTGGGCGTCGATCCTGAAGCCGGCAAAGGCTGCCTTGCGCGCCCCGCCCTCGGCTTCCTTGCCCATCGAGGTCCAGACGTCGGCATACACGGCGTTCGCGCCGCCAACCGCCTCCAGCGGATCGTGGGTCAGGCTGATCGTGGCGCCGGTGCTGACCGCTTGCGCTTGCGCATCGGCAAGGATGGTTTCGGACGGCTCGTAGCCCGGCGGCGTCGCGATCCGCAGCTCGAAGCCGGCCAGGGCGGCCGCCTGGATCAGCGAGTGGCAGACGTTGTCGCCATCACCGACGAAGGCGAGGGTGAGATTGGCCAGGCTGCCGAACTCCTCCTGCAGGGTCATCACGTCGGCCAGCGCCTGGCACGGATGGTGCTCGTCGGTCAGGGCGTTGATGATCGGGATCGAGGCCGCAGCCGCCAGCTCATCGAGGGTCGACTGGGCGAACGTGCGCACGGTCAGCGCGTCGAGGTAGAGCGACAACGCCCGGGCGGTATCGCCGATCGTCTCGCCCCGCCCAAGCTGGAGCTCATCCGGGCGGAGCACGATCGGGAGCATCCCGAGCATCCAGGCCGCCGACTCGAAGCTCACCCGGGTCCGGGTCGAGGGCTTGTCGAAGATCATCCCGATCCGGCCGCCGGCCAGCGGATTCCGGAACGCCTCCGGGTCGCGCTTGAGCCGGGTGGTCAGGTCGAGCAACGAGTGCAGGCCGTCAGGACCGAGCTCGGCCAGGGTCAGGAAATGGCGGGGCGGCGCCACCTGGACGGGCGGCGCCTTGAGTGCCGCGGTCACCGCGCACCCGCTCCGGTCAGGGCCGGGGTACGGGCGAGCTTGACAATCGGTTCGATCGCCTGGGCCAGGGACGGTCCGCCGACCTGGACGAGCTCGTAGCCGACGCGGGTGATCGGCTTGTTGAGGTGGAGGACGCGGGTGAGATCGATCGGCGTGGCCGACAGGACGAGGTCCGCGTCGACCGCGTTCAGGGTGGCTTCCAGCTCGCTGATCTGGGCCGGGCCGTAGCCCATCGCCGGAACGAGCGACTCGAGGGCCGGGTAGCGCTCGAGCACTTCCCGGATCGAGCCTAGCGCGGCCGGGCGTGGGTCGACCACTTCGGCTGCGCCGAAGCGCCGGGCGGCAACGATGCCGGCCCCGTAGGTCATCCCGCCGTGGGTCAGGGTGGGGCCGTCCTCGACGACCACGACCCGCTTGCCCGCGATCGGCGCCCCGACGAGGGTAAGGTCGGAACGAGCGGTCACGATCCCGGCGCTCGGGTTGAGCTCCTCGATCGTGGCCCGGACGGCGTCGACCGCGGCCGGCTCGGCCGAGTCGATCTTGTTGATGATCACGATGTCGGCCATCCGGACGTTCGTCTCGCCCGGGTGGTAGCGCCGCTCGTCGCCCGCCCGGAGCGGGTCGGCGACAACGACGAACAGGTCGGGCTTGTAGAACGGGAAGTCGTTGTTGCCACCGTCCCACAGGATCACGTCGGCCTCGATCTCGGCCTGGCGCAGGATCGCCTCGTAGTCGACCCCGGCATACACGACCCGGCCGGCGTCGAGGTGGGGCTCGTACTCTTCGCGCTCCTCGATCGTCGTCTCGAACCGGTCGAGGTCCTCGTACGTGGCAAAGCGCTCGACCCGCTGGGCGACCAGGTCGCCGTAGGGCATCGGGTGGCGGATCACGACCGGGTTGAGCCCGCGCTCGGCCAGCAGGGCGGCCAGGTAGCGGGTGGTCTGGCTCTTGCCGGCGCCCGTCCGGGTGGCGCCCACGGCCAGCACCGGCCGGTGGCTCTTGACCATCGTCCGATCGGGTCCCAGGAGGGTGAAGTCGGCGCCGGCAGCGAGGACTCTCGAGGCCTGCTGCATGACGAACTCATTGGCCACGTCGCTGTAGGCGAAGACCACGGTATCGACGTGCTCGTCGCGGATGATCCGTTCGAGGTCGTTCTCGGGGACGATCGGGATGCCCGACTCGTAGCCCGGTCCGGCCAGCTCCGAGGGATAGCGCCGCCCCGCGATGCCTGGGATCTGGGTCGCGGTGAACGCCACGACCTCAACATCCGGGTCCCCGCGGAAGACGACGTTGAAATCGTGGAAATCGCGCCCCGCGGCGCCCATGATCAAGACACGCTTGCGGTTCATCTGCTGGCCTCCTGGGTCACCCGACCACACCATGGATGGTTTCGTCGCGCTGCTCGCGGGCCTCACGGCGGCGCGGATCGGCCCCGGCGACGTGGCGGAGTCGGGCGATCAATTGACGATCAGTGCGCGGCGCGGACGCCTCGCAGGTCACGGTTCGAGGATGGAGGCGATGGGCGTCGAGCTCCCGGACGTGGCGCTCGAGGCGCTCGCGGGTGGTGCCGGGGCCCAGGATCAACAGGTCCACGTCCAGCGGCAGGCGTTCCGCGACATGTTCGACGAAGCGATTCAGGTGCTCCTCGCGGCGCGGCTCACCGGCCGTCTGGGGCGCGCCACCACCTCCGTGTCGGAACGTTGAATCGTGGCGGACGTGGCCCGTCGACTTGCGGTGGTCCGGGACGTCGGACTCCAGCTTTTCGACCTGGGCCCGGTCCTCGAGCCAGCTCACGACGACCGCCTCGCGGGCGTCGATCCAAACCAGGGTGCGGGTGCCCGTCGACTGCGTTCCCATCAGCGGATCCTCCTGGCGGCCTGCCGTGATTTCCGCGGATCTTTCGCCAGCCTCAAGGGTCGAGCGCGCTGATCGGGGCCGCATCGGCCATCCGAACCGCCGAAAGGGGCCGAACGGCCCGATCGTCAGGCGGTCGCCGGACGCCCCGGAGGCCGTGGAGTCAGAGCGGCAGGCCGGCCTCGAGGAGCTCGAAGGCGCGATCGTAGCCGGCGAGGTAACCGGCGCCCATCGAGCCTCCCTGCCCGAGCCAGACGGCGAT
>JADGQK010000007.1 GCA_017881915.1 Chloroflexota bacterium
GCGCCGTTGGCGCGGCCGGCGATCGTCGCTCGGCTCGCTGGCGTCCCTCGACTGGGTCCTGACTCCACGAGAGGAGGATTCCTCCGGTGCTGGCTGGGAGATCCCGAACAGGCCGCTTCGAGCGTTGCTGGCGCCGCACGGAACCCGCACGAGTGTAGCCGTCCGATTCCGAACGGGTCAACCCGCCGCGCTGCTGACAAATCAGCCATCCACCGATGCCGATGGCCGGTCGCGAGCTTCGTCGGCCTCGCCGAAGCCTCCGGCGGATCCGACTCACACGTCGACGCGCCCAGGAGGGCGCCAAGGATGGTCCTTGACCTTCAAGTGACTTGAAGGTGTACGGTCACGACGTGAACGTCTCAGAGCTCGCCACCCGCGCCGGAATCGCAGCGTCGGCCGTCCGCTGGTACGAGTCCGTGGGGATCCTTCCACCAGCAGCCCGCCGCGCGAATGGCTACCGCGAGTACGGACCGTCTGATCTCGCCCGGCTTCGCATCCTCCTCAGCCTGCGCCGGCTGGGCCTTGGTCCGGACGAGTCGGGCCGGTTGGCCAGGCTCTGCCTCGAGCGCGCTGAGGTCGACCTCGACCTCGCGCCACTGATTCGATCCCAACGAGATGCGGTCGCCCGTCAGCGTGACGACCTTGACCGTCTCGATGACGAGCTGATCGACCTCGAACGTACGATCGCGGCCGCCGGTCGCGCAGCCAGGGAGGGTAGCCACGTGTCAGACGCCCCGATCCGGGTCCTCTTCGTATGCACCGGGAACAGTGCCCGGAGCCAGCTTGCCGAGGCACTCCTCGAGCGGATCGGCGGCGCGGACTTCGAGGTCGAGTCGGCCGGGACCGAGCCGAGAGGCGTCAACCCGTTCGCGCTGCAGGCCCTGGCCAGCGCTGGCATCGACTGGGCCGGCGCCCGGAGCAAGTCTGTCGATGAGTTCAGGGAGCAGCCTTTCGACTACGTCATCACCGTCTGCGATCGTGCCCGCCAGTCATGCCCCGTCTTCCCAGGGCAGTACAACTCGCTCCACTGGGGGCTCGAAGACCCAGCCGAGGTCGAGGGCACCGACGCCGTGAAGCTGGCAGCCTTCGAGCGGACGTACATGGAGCTGGTCCAGCGAATCCGCCCCTTCGTAGAGGTCGCATTGCGAGCGGCCGGCCGCGGCCGGCGCGCGGTCATCGCCGGTTGAGGGAGCTGAGCCTCGGCCCGGCGCTCCTCGGCGAGGCGCTTGGCACGTTCATCCTCGTCTTTGCCGGCTGCGGCGCGATCGCGGTTGGGACCCTGCCGCCGACCGGCATCGCCGCGGCGTTCGGCCTGGCGATCATGGTCGCGATCTATGCCCTGGGCCACGTCAGCGGGGCCCATTTCAACCCGGCGGTGACCGCTGCCTTCGCGGCGGGTCGACACTTCCCGATCGAGCGAGTCCTGCCCTACTGGGGCGCGCAGGGCTGCGGAGCGATCGCCGCCGCCGGACTGCTGCGCCTGTCGCTCGGCAGCGGGCCGCTCGGCGTGACCCGGCCCGCGCACTCCGATCTCCAGGCCTTCGCCTGGGAGACGGTCCTGACCTTCATCCTGATGCTCGTCATCGTGGCCGTGGCGACGGACACCCGGGCCATCGGCCAGGCGGCCGCGATCGCGATCGGAGGGGCCGTCGCCCTTGGCTCCCTGGTGGGCGGGCCGATCAGCGGCGCGTCGATGAATCCGGCGCGTTCGATCGGCCCGGCGATCATTGCCGGGGACCTCTCGAGCCTGTGGGTCTACCTCACGGCCCCGTTCGTCGGTGCCGTCCTGGCCGTCCTGCTCTATCGGCGGCTTGGGACCGCCTGAGTGCGCGCCTGGCGAGGGCCAGCTCGCAGCGAGCCCCCAGGGCGAGCCTCAGCAGCAACCCCCACCACCGCAGCAGGCGCTCGCCGGGACGGAGCCCTCGCGCGATGCCAGGTCGATCAACGACGGCGCGCCGGCCGGTTTCGTTGCCCTGATGATCGCGCTATGCATTCCGTCAGCGACTGAATGGGTCGGCACGACCGACACGTCTGCAAGTCCGGCGCCCCGGAGCCCGGCGGTGTACTCGCTGAACGACAGCGCGCCAGCGATGCAACCGACGTATGACCCGCGCTCGGCGCGCTGTTCGGCCGTCAGGCTGTCGTCGGCAACGATGTCGCTGATCCCGATCCTGCCGCCCGGCCGCAGGACCCGGGCAATCTCGCGGAAGACGGCCGGCTTGTCGGCGGCCAGGTTGACCACGCAGTTGCTGATGACGACATCGATCGATTCGGCCGGCAGCGGAATCGCCTCGATCTGGCCCTTCAGGAACTCGATGTTCGTCGCCCCAGCCGCGGCGACGTTGCGCTGCGCGAGCGCGAGCATCTCGTCGGTCATGTCCAGGCCGAACGCCCTCCCGCTCGGCCCGACCCGCGTGGCCGAGAGGAGCACGTCGATTCCGCCGCCGGACCCGAGATCCAGGACGCGCTCGCCTGGTCGGAGGTCGGCGACCGCCGTCGGGTTGCCGCAGCCGAGCGAAGCGAGGACAGCGGCGTCCGGCAGCTCGGCGCGCTCCAGCGCGCTGTACAGCTCGGCGCCAATCCCGGGCTCGTCGGTGCAGCAGGCTGTGCCCGTCGAGAGGACCTGGATGGCCGACTGGGCGTACCGCTCGCGGACGGCTTCGTGGATCTGCTCGGTCATCGATCTCTCTCCTTGGTCCAGGCGAGGTAAGTGGCTGCCTTCCATATTGATACTTGACGATATAGATACTTGTCAATACATTGTCTGCCATGAAGCGTCAGACCGACCCCGATGTGCTCCTGCTCCAGTCGGCAGCCGACCCGACCCGCCTGGCAATCCTCCGCCAGTTGAGTGCCGCGGCCGAGGTCTGCGCCTGCAACTTCACGGGATGCTGTGAGGTAAGCCAGCCGACGGTCTCGCACCACCTCAAGGTGCTCCGCGACGCGGGTTGGGTGTCGGGCGAGCGACGGGCGAACTGGATCTACTACCGGTTGCGGCCCGAGGCCGTCGCCCGGTTCCGCCAGCTCGCCGCCGAGATTGGGCCGATCGATGGGTGGTCCACGCTCGGGCAGCCGGACGACAAGCGGCGGCTGGCCGTCCTTCAGCCGCAGGCTTGATGGCGCGGACGCCACCCTGCGCGTCGGCCCGCCTGGGCGCTTGAGCCGAGCCCGCCGTTCATCAGGGCGTGCGGCGAGCATCCTCGACATGACCAGGGTCCGGGCCGCTCCCGACCAGGTGGATCTCGATCTCCGGTACGAGCCGGAGAAGCCGCTCGGTGATGTCCGGCGCCAGGCGCTGGGCGAGACCGCTGCGCGCCTCGCGGCCAAGCACGAGATGGGTGATCCGCAGTGTGCGGGTCAGCTCGACCAGCCCGCTGATCAGGTCCCGGGCCGGGTGTTGCATGACCTGGGCGCCGAGGTCGTTGGCGTAGTCGAGGTGCTCCTGGAGGTCACGGGCCTGATCGAAGGCCAGCCGCTCCACGGCCGGCGTCACGATGACGGCCGCGGTCAGGCTCGCACCAAACGCGGTGGCGAGCATGGCCCCGCGACGCAGCGCGCGACGGCTGATCGCCCGATCGTCGACCGCCACCAGGACCCGCTCGCTCACCGGGCGGATTCTTCCCAGCCCCCGCTCGCTGACGATGTCCTCCAGCTGCTCATCCACGGCGTGCGTGACAAAGCGCAACGACAGCTCGCGCAGCGCGGTCAGGTTCGGCTCAGTGAAGAAACGGTCGAGCGCCACTCGAGCGCGTTCAGGCGGGTAGACGTTGCCGTGGCGGATCCGCTGGCGCAGGGCATGCGGGCTCATGTCGACCAGCTCGACCTCGTCGGCACCCTCGACCAGCGCGTCCGGAAGGCGCTCGTTCACCGGTGCGCCGACGATCGTGGCCACCGCGTCGGCCACGGATTCGAGGTGCTGCACGTTGCAGGTGCTGACCACCTCGATCCCGGCATCGCGGATGAGCTCCACGTCCTGCCAGCGCTTCTCGTGCGGCGAGCCCGGGACGTTGGTGTGGGCCAGCTCGTCGATGAGGGCGACCGCCGGATGGCGGGCGATAATCGCCGCCGTGTCCATCTCCTCGACGTTCACACCCTGGTAGTCGACACGCACGCGCGGCACGATCTCGAGACCTTCGAGCAGCGCCTGGGTGCGTGGCCGACCATGGACTTCGACATAGCCCACGACCACGTCCGTCCCGCGCTCGAGGCGCCGGTGGCCTTCCTCGAGCATCCGATAGGTCTTGCCGACGCCCGGAGCCGCGCCCAGGTAGAGGCGCAACCGGCCGCGGTCAGCCCGTTCGTCGGCACTGACCCGGGCGAGCATCTCCTCGCCCGTGGGCCGCTGGTCGCGTTCCGGTGTCATGACGCGGCTGACGGTATCACTTCGTCGTCAATAGTCCGTCAAGATCCAGGTTGAGTTCGAGGACATTGACGATCGGCTCGCCGATGAACCCCAACAGCGGCTGGGTCGTGTGGCGCGCGACTGCGGCCCGCACGGCGTCGACGGTCAGGTTCCGGGCAGCCGCGACGCGGGCGACCTGGTACTCGGCTCCCGCCGGGCTGATATCCGGATCGAGACCGGACGCCGATGCGGTCACCAGATCGACGGGGATGGGGGCGTTGCCGTTGGCGGCCCGCAGCCGATCGACCTGGGCCGTGATGGCATCGATCAGGGCGGAGCTCGTGGGCCCCAGGTTGGAGCCCGCGCTGGACGTACCGTCATAGCCGCCCGGATTGGTCGTCGTTGCACCGGCGTCCGAGGGCCGGCCCCAGAAGTATTTCGGCTGGTCGAACGCCTGGCCGATCAGGCTCGAGCCGACGGTCTTGCCGTCGACGGTGATGAGCGAGCCGTTGGCCTGTGAGGGGAACGCCACCTGGGCGACGAGGGTCACGGCGGCAGGGTAGATGACCCCGGTGACCAGGGTCAGGGCCACCAGGAGCGCGATGGCCGGCGCGAGCATGTGGCGAAGGAAGTTCTGCATTGGAATGTGACCCCTAAGCGAGGTGGAGCGCGGAGACGATCAGGTCGATCGCCTTGATTCCGACGAACGGGGCGACGATCCCACCGAGACCGTAGATGAGCAGGTTGCGTTGGAGCAGGACGCTGGCCGGGGCGGGCCGGAAGCCGACGCCCCGCAGTGCCAGCGGGATGAGCGCAACGATGATCAGGGCGTTGAAGATCACCGCCGACAGGATCGCGCTTTGCGGCGTCGACAGGCCCATGACGTTGAGCGCGTTCAGTTGCGGGTAGAGGCTCACGAACATCGCGGGCAGGATCGCGAAGTACTTGGCCACGTCGTTGGCGATCGAGAACGTGGTGATCGAACCGCGCGTGATCAGGAGCTGCTTGCCGATCGCGATGACCTCCAGCAGCTTGGTCGGGTCGGAGTCGAGGTCGACCATGTTGGCCGCCTCCTTGGCGGCGGACGTGCCGCTGTTCATGGCCAGGCCCACGTCGGCCTGGGCCAGAGCCGGCGCGTCGTTGGTCCCGTCGCCGGTCATGGCCACCAGGTGGCCATCGGCCTGCTCCTTGCGGATGAAGGCGATCTTGTCCTCCGGCTTGGCCTGGGCGATGAAATCGTCGACGCCCGCCTCGCGGGCGATCGTGGCTGCCGTGCGCGGGTTGTCGCCGGTCACCATGACCGTGCGGATGCCCATCTTGCGGAACTCGGCGAACCGCTCGACGAGACCTTCCTTGACGGTGTCCTTGAGCTCGATCAGCCCGAGCGCCCGGCCGTCGCGCCGGAGCGCCAGCGGCGTCGCCCCGAGGTCGGCGATGCGATCCGACGCGGCCAGCACCTCGGCCGGCAGGGGCCCGTCGAGGTCCGCCGTGATCGCGTCGACCGCGCCCTTCAGGATCACGGTGCCGTCGGTCGTGCGCACGCCGCTCGTGCGCGTCTCGGCCCGGAAGGGAATGTCCTCGGCGATGGTCGCGGCGAAGGCCGTGAATCCGGCCAGATCGTCTGGGCCGCCCGGGACCCCGAGCGCGGCGAGGCGCTTGCGGGCGAGGTCCACGATCGAGCGCCCCTCAGGGGTCTCGTCCCGAATCGAGGCCACGAGCGCGGCGCTGACCGCATCGACCTCGGTAACACCAGGGGCAGGGGTGATCGATGCTGCCAGGCGATTGCCATACGTGATCGTGCCCGTCTTGTCGAGCAGGATGACGTCGATGTCGCCCGAGGCTTCGACCGCCCGGCCGCTCATGGCCAGCACGTTGAAGCGGGCGACGCGGTCCATGCCCGCGATGCCGATGGCCGACAACAGGCCGCCAATCGTCGTGGGGATGAGGCAGACCAGCAGGGCCACCAGGGCGACCGTGTCGATGGTCGCGCCGGCGTAGAAGCCGAACGGCCGCAGCGTCACGACGGCCATGAGGAAGATGATGGTCAGGCCGGACAACAGGATCGCGAGGGCAATCTCGTTCGGTGTCCGCTGCCGCTTGGCGCCCTCCACCAGGGCGATCATGCGGTCGAGGAACGTCTCGCCGGGATTGGCGGTGACGGTGATGACCAGCCGGTCGCTCGTTAGCGTGGTGCCCCCGGTGACCGAGCTGCGGATGTCGGTTCCGGGCTCCTTGAGGACCGGCGCCGATTCGCCGGTGATGGCCGACTCGTTCACGAAGCCGATGCCCTCGATGACGTCGCCGTCGCCGGGGATCGTCTCGTTCGCCTCGACGACGATGATGTCCCCCTTGCGCAGCTCGGACGATCCGACCGCCTCGAGGGAGCCATCGGGCCGGCGTCGATGGGCGGTCGTCTCCGAGCGGGTACGCCGGAGCGTTGCGGCCTGGGCGCGCCCGCGCGCCTCGGCCACCGCTTCGGCATACGTCGCAAAGAGAACCGTGAACCACAGCCAGACGCCGATCTGGACCTGGAATCCGAGCCCGGCGGGTCCGGTCGTGGGTTCGAGGCCGGTCGCGTTGGCGATCCCGATGAGCGTCACCAGCGCGGCCGTGATCTCGACCACGAACATCACCGGGTTCTTGATCAGCAGGCGCGGATCGAGCTTGCGAAACGCCTGCGGAAGTGCGGCCCGCAGCAGGTCCGGGTCGAGCACGCCCCGGGGGCGGGGAGGCTGGCCGGAGGGCTTTGTCCCGCCCAGGGTGACGAAGCGCTGGAAGCGCCGGGTGCCTCGACCGAGGTCGACCGACAGCAGGTGACGGGAGAGGCTCATGGGGCTAGAAGACCTTTCCGGCGTTCTGGAGGAGCTGCTCGACGATCGGCCCCAGCGACAGAGCCGGGAAGAACGTCAGCGCACCGACGATGATGACCACGCCGATCAGCAGGACGGACCACAGGACGCCCGTGGTGGGGAACGTCCCGAGCGACGGGGCTACGCGCCGCTTGGCCGCCATCGACCCGGCCAGGGCCAGGATGGGCACGATCATTCCGTAGCGCCCGATCAGCATGGCAAAGGCCCCGGTGATGTTGTAGAAGGGCGTGTTGCCGGTTAGCCCGGCGAACGCCGACCCGTTGTTGCCCGTCTGGCTCGAGAAGGCGTAGAGGATCTCGCTGAAGCCGTGAGGGCCCTTGTTGAGCGGACCGGCGAGACCCTCGGGCAACGCGGTGGCGAGCGCGGTGAAGCCGAGGATGCTTGCTCCGAGGACCAGGGCGGTGATCATCGCCATCTTGATCTCGTAGCTCTCGACCTTCTTGCCCAGGAACTCCGGGGTTCGGCCGACCATCAGCCCGGCGATGAACACGGCCAGGATCGCGCCGATCACGAGCATGCCGTAGATGCCCGCGCCGATGCCGCCTGGCGAGATTTCACCCAGCTCCATGTTGAACAGCGGCACGAGGCCCGCGATCGGCTGGAAGCTGTCGTGCCAGGCGTTGATGGCGCCCGTGCTGGTGCCGGTGGTCGCGGCGGCGAAGAGACCGCCAACCGCCGAGCCGAAGCGCGTTTCCTTGCCTTCCATATTGCCGAGTGCCTGGTTGATGCTGGCCGGGAAGAGCGGGTTGCCGGCCGCTTCGCTGTGCATCGCGACCACGGCGCCGACGAGCAGGATGGCCGCCATCGCTCCGAAGATCGTCCAGCCCTGGCGCCGGTTGCCGGCGTAGCGGCCAAAGGTGAACGTCAATGAGAAGGAGCACATGAGCAGCGCGACGATCTCGAGCCAGTTGGTAAGCCCCGTGGGGCTCTCGAACGGGTGGGCCGAGTTCGCATTGAAGAAGCCGCCCCCGTTATTGCCCAGGTCCTTGATCCATTCCTGCGAAGCGATCGGACCCAGTGAGATCGTCTGTTGGACGCCCTGCAGGGTGGTCACCGTCTGCGGGCCGTTCCAGGTCTGGGGCACGCCCTGCCATACCAGGATGAGGGCGCCCACGATCGAGATGGGCAGGAGGATGTACAGGACACCCCGGGTCAGGTCGACCCAGTAGTTGCCGAGGGTCTTGGCGCTGCGCCTGGTGAGGCCGCGGATCAGGGCGATGGCCACGGCCAGGCCGGTCGCCGCGGAGGTGAAGTTGCGCACGGCCAGCACGCCGGCCTGGGTCAGGTAGCTGACCCCGGTCTCACCGGAGTAGTTCTGCCAGTTCGTGTTGGTCTCGAAGCTGACCGACGTATTGAACGAGAGGTCCGGCGACATCGGCCCAACGTGGCCCGGGTTGAGCGGCAGGATGTCCTGGATACGGAAGATCGCATAGCCGGCCACGATGGCCACCGCGGCCATGACCAGGACGGCGAGCGTGTAGCCCTTCCAGCCCATCTCGGCGGTTTCATCGATGCCTGACAGGCGGTACACCACGCGCTCGACGGGCCGCAGCACGGGACTGAGGAAGACGCGTTCGCCCTCCATGACCTTGTGGATGTAACCGCCCAGGAGCGGCGTGATCAGGAGGATCGCCAGGCCGATGCTGGCCAGCGTCAGGAAGTCATTGAAGGGCATGGATCAGAAGTCCTCGGGCCGCAGCAGCGCCCACAGCAGATACACGAAGAGGAACGCCGTGGCGACCGCCGTCACCAGCTCGATCAGGTTCATCAGCGCACCCGGTCGCATAGCCACAGGTAGCCGGCAAAGACGGCCACCGACACGATCGCTATGAGCAGGATCTCGAGATCGTTCACTCCGCTACCTCAGTGGAATCGGTCGCTCCGAGCCCGCCCGGGGCCCGGATGAACCGGGTGATGCACGACGTCAGGAGGGCCATCGAAACCGGCTTGGGCAGGTAGCCGGCAACGCCGAACTCGCGCAGCCGCTCAGGCCTGATCTGGGTGCCGCTCATGATCACGACCGGCGGTGAACCGGCGGCCGTCAGGCTGCTGTCGCGGAGGAGCGACCAGCCGGAGTCGTCGGGCAGGTTGATGTCCAGGAGCAGCAGCGCCGGCCGGAGGCCCTGTTTCAGCAGTTGCCGGGTTGCTTCGACCGATCCGGCCGTCACAACGGTGAAGCGATGGGCCTCGAGATGCCGGCCGACCAGGTCGACGAAGACCTCGTCGTCGTCCACGAGCAACACCGATCCGACCGCGGTCTCAGCCACGGTCTGGCCACGGCTCGAAGCTGCGAACCCGGATGTCACAGCCGGACTCGTCGGTGTGCCACAGCGGCTCCAGGACCACGCCCTCCGCCAGGGCGGCGCTCGCGGAGCGATCGAGGACCGCCGGACCGAAGTCGAGGCCAACCAGGGTGATGGCTGGAGCTCCTCGGGCCGCGACCATCCGGATGGCGCCGGCAACGAGGTCCAGCTCCCGCTCAATCGAGCGCCTGGTCAGGCCAACGTCCAGGGGCAGTGCGTCGTTCATGCCTTCACGGTCGCACCGACCGCCAAGAGACCGGCGGCCACACCGGCCGCCGAGCGCTCAAGGATCGCTCAACCCGCCGGGCGCACCCGGTAGCCAACGCCCGGTTCGGGCACGATCAGGCCGCGCAGCAGGCCGCCGTGATCGGCTCGCTCAAGCTTGCGCCTGATCTGGCCGACGTAGACATGGACATAGTGGTCCTCGTCACCGTACGCGCTGCCCCACACCGCTCGAAGGAGCCGGCCGTACGTCACCAGCCGCCCGGCGTGTTCGACCAGGACGCGCAGGACCTGGAACTCGAGCGGCGTCAGGTGAACGGGCTCGCCGGCGATGCGGACGGCGTGGGTATCCACATCGAGCTCGAGCTGATCGAGTCGGATCAGCCCAGGCCGAGCACCTGGGTCCGCGCTGGCAGGTGGGCCGGCCCGCCGCAGGATCGCGCTGATCCGGGCCTGCAGCTCGGCCATGCCGAACGGCTTGGTCAGGTAGTCATCGGCGCCGGCCTCCAGGGCGGACACCTTGTCCGATTCCCGATCGCGCGCGGACAGGATGAGGATCGGAGTGAGCGCGCCCAGCCGGACTTGCTGCACGACGACCAGCCCGTCCTGGTCGGGCAGGCCCAGGTCGAGCAGGATCAGGTCGGGCGGATCGCCTCCGAGACGACCGAGTGCCGTCTCGGCATCGCGTGCCTCGCTGACTCGATAGCCGTGCCCCTCGAGAAAGGCGGCCACCCGGGTGCGCGTTTCGGCGTCGTCCTCGACCAGCAGGATCGAGGCGCCGTTCACCTTCGGAATCATCGCGCGGCCACCAGCTCCAGGTCCATCGCCAGGCCGCCCAGCTCGCTCGGCCGGGCGGTGATCCGGCCGCCCATCGTCTCGACCAGCCCGCGCACCACAGCCAGCCCGAGCCCTGTTCCACGCCGGGCGCCCTCGCCCTTCTGGGGCACCCGGTAGAACTTCTCGAAGAGCCGCGGCAGCGCTTCGGGGGGCACACCGGGCCCGGCGTCCTCGATCGTCAGGCCGATCCGGCCGGCACCGAGTTCCCGGGCAGTGATCCGGACCGGCACCCCCGGTCCGGCGTAGCGGGCGATGTTCTCGAGAAGATTCGTGAGGACCTGGTCGATGAAGACCTCGTCGATGTCCACCGGCGGCAGGTCCGTTGGGATGCGGACCTCGATGGGTCGGGCACCCAGGCTCGCTGCGAGTCGCTCGAGGATGTCCGGAACGAGATCCTCGAGCGGGAAGGCCGAATGCTGGGCAACCAGCCCTCCGGCCTCGATCCGGCTGAGGTCCAGGATGTTCGAGACGAGTCGATTCAGCCGATCAGCCTCGCGGTCGATCGACGCCGCAGTCGCCCGCTCCTCTTCCTGTGACCAGTGCACGGACGGGTCCATCAGGCTGCCGGCTGCCGCCCGGATCGAGGCCAGCGGCGTCCGCAGGTCATGCGACACGGAGTCGAGCAGGGCGCTCTTCAACGCATCGCTGCGTCGGGCGACCTCCACGCTCATTGCCTCCCGGACGAGCCGATCCCGTTCGAGCGCCCGGCCGAGCTGGTCCGCGGCAGCTGCCAGTACCCGGGTCTCCGACCGCTCCGGGATGCCGGCCTGACGGGTGCGCCCTGACCAGATCGAACCGAGCAGCGCGCCATTGGACGTGATCGCGACGCGCAGGGTGATCTCTGCCGGTGCGCCCCGCGGGATGCCGGCCGGCGCGCCGGTGCGCGCGTGAACGCGGACCCACTCGGCGGGTTGGTCGTCAGGCATCCGACGCAGCATCAAGTGGACGGGCGGTGCGGGCAGCGCCGGTCCCTGGCCCGTGTCGGCCGCGATCCGCTCCTGGCTGCCGGCCGTCCCGATCCCGATCCAGACCCGGTCCATCCGGGTCTCAACCCGGAGGAGCTCGGCGATCCTGACCATCGCCGGTGCGGCCGCCTGGGCGGTGGCCAGCTCGCGGCTGATCTGGAAGAGCGCCCGGGTCACCCGTTCGCGGGTCTCCGCCTCGTGGGCGCGGTCGCGTTGAGACCCGGCCAGACGTCCGCAGACGATGCCGACGACGAGCAGCAGGATAAGGTTGAACCACTCCTCGACCGTCGACACCGTCAGCGTAAAGCGCGGGTCCACGAACAGAAAGTCGTACAGCAGGAATGCCGCGATCGACCCGCCGATCGCCGCGCGCGTCCCGAATGCGACGGCCAGGGCGACGACCGCCAGGAGGTAGGCGGCCGACGGGTTGGCCACGTTGAGCCGGGCCTGGAGCAGGGCGACGAGCCCCGTCGCGGTCGCCAGCGCTGCCGTTTCGGCCAGCAGGACGATGCCCACCCGGCGGGTGGCGAAACGCCGGAACAATTGCTCCCGTTGGTATCGCACGGCGGTCAGAGGTCGCGCCGGAAGGGAACCTGGGCGACCAGGATGTTCGGGTGGCCCATGAGCTCATCACGGATCCGGCGGCTGTTCTCATTGAACAGGAGGCGCTCCCAGCGGTGGCGCGCGACGTACTCCGGCAGGATCACCACGATCAGGTCATCGCGATTCTGGCGGGCGCTGAACTCGAGGTAGCGGACGAACGGGCGTACGAGCTTGCGATAGGGCGACTCGACGATCACCAGTGGGACCCCGGGTAGCTGCCGGTTGAAGCGCTCGCGGAGCTCCTCGCCCCGCGCCAGATCATCGGTCACGTGGACCGCGGTCACGTCCTCCGACATCGTTCGCCCGAAGCGGATCGCCTGGACGACATCGCGGGTCACTTCGGTCACCGGCACGATAACGCGCTGGTGGCGGGTCGGGGGCGGGATGATCGCCTCCGGCCGCACCCGGGTCTCGAGCCGCCGGCGCTCGTACTGGCGGTGGATGAACACCATCGTGGCCACGATCATTGGGATGATCAGGATGATCAGCCACGCACCCAGGGCGAATTTGGCGACCGCGAAGACGATCGTGACGATCGCCGTCGCCACCGTCCCGAACCCGTTGATTGCCGCGCTTCGGCGCCAGCCCGACTCCTTGTTCTTGAACCAGTGCCGGACCATGCCTGCCTGGGACAAGGTGATCGAGGTGAACACGCCGATCGCGTACAGCGGGATGAGCGCTTCCACCGTCCCGCCAAAGGCGACGAGGATGGCGATCGCCAGGAACGCCAGGGCGACGATCCCTGTGCTGAACGCCAGGCGTTCGCCCCGGAACGAGAAGCCGCTGGGCATGAACCCGTCCCGGGCAAGGATCGAGGCCAGGCGTGGGAAGTCGGCGAAGCTCGTGTTCGCGGCCAGGATCAGGATCCCGGTCGTGGCCAGCTGCAGCAGGTAGTAAAGCGGTCCCGTCCCGAAGGTTGCCCGGGCGATCTGGGACACGATCGTCTCATGGTTCGCGGCGGGCACGGCGCCTGTCACCCCGGCCAGGATCGAGATCCCCAGGAACATGATCGCCACGAGGGCACCCATCATCGTGAGGGTCAGCCGGGCATTGGGGGCCTCCGGCCGCTTGAAGGCCGGGACGCCATTCGAGACGGCCTCGACCCCGGTGATCGCGCTGCAACCGTCGGCGAATGCCCGCATCACGAGCAGGACGCTGAGCGACTCGAGGGGCACGCTCGCCGGCACCACCCCACTGACGTGCGGCGCGTCGCCGATCAAGGCCCGGCTGATTCCGACGGCGATCAGGCCCAGGGTCGCCACGACGAAGACGTAGGTGGGGATCGCGAAGACGGTGCCGCTCTCGCGCAGGCCGCGCAGGTTGATCAGCATGACGGCCAGGATGGCGACCGTGCACAGTTCGATCCGGAGTGACTCGAGCGGGCCGGGAAAGGCCGAGATGATCGCGGCGATCCCGGCCGCGACGCTGACCGACACTGTCAGGACGTAGTCGGTCAGGAGGGCGGCCCCGGCGATCAGCCCCGCCCTCGTGCCCAGGTTGTCCTTGGCCACGATGTAGCTGCCACCGCCGTTGGGGTAGGCCCGGATCGTCTGGCGATAGGAGATCACGATGATCCACAGGATCGCCACGATCACGATCGAGATCGGCACGGTCAGCCCGAAGGCGACCGTCCCGGCGCCGAGCAGGGTGAACATCGAGGCCTCGGTGGCGTATGCCACCGAGGACAGCATGTCGCTCGAGAAGACGGCCAGCGCCTTGAGCTTGGAGAGTCGCTCCTCGCCCTCCTCGTCGCTGGCCAGGGCCCGACCGAAGACCAGGCGGCGCACGCCGGTCGTGAGCTTTTCCCCGCGCCGGACCGGCGCGATCGCCTCGCGTTTGGCGGTGACCGTGCCCGGACCTTCGTAGCGGAAGTAGGTCGAATGCGGGCGGGCCACGCGGATTCGTCGATCGGCAAGGTGCCGTCCGGGCAGGGCGACACGTTCCGTCGTCGAATCCGAGTCCTCGTCCTCCAAGATCGCGCCGCTCCCTCGATATCGCCCAGCCAGAAGATGGCGGCTTCCGGCTCCCGCTCAGCTCGACCGTAGCGGCGCGTCCCAAGAGAGCAGCGGGTGGCTGGCCGAGACCGCCGTCAACAGGCGCTCAAGATTTCCTCAAGCGGTGCTGGTCGGATGGTCGTTCGACGGGTTGTCGGGAGCCCGCACCCGGTAGCCGACGCCCGGTTCGGCCAGGATCACGTCGGCCGCGCCGGCTTCGGCCAGCTTGCGCCGCAGGCGGCTCACATAGACATGAAGGTAGTGCGATTCCTCGGCGTAGGCGGCCCCCCAGACAGCCCGCAGCAGGCGGCCCCGGGTCACCACACTGCCGGCCCGGCCGAGCAGGACCTTGAGCAGCTCGTACTCGCGCGGGGTGAGCTCGACCACCTGCTCCCTGACGAGGACTTCGCGGCGGGCGATATCGAGGGTCACCGGTCCCACAGTGAGGCGGCCGCCGGCGTCGGCCAGGGGACCGGCTGCCCGGCGCAGGAGGGCCGAGATCCGGGCCCGCAGCTCGGCCAGCCCGAACGGCTTGGTCAGGTAGTCGTCGGCGCCCTGATCGAGAGCGCTGACCCGATCCTCTTCGCCGCCCCGCGCCGACAGGACCAGAATCGGCGTCGCCGCCTCGCGCCGGATCTGCCTGATCACCGTCAACCCATCGCGATCGGGCAATCCAAGGTCGAGCAGGACGAGATCGGGCCGGCGGGCTTCCCACGCTCGCAGGCCATCGCCTGCCGTCCCGGCCTCATCGACCTGGTGACCGTGGCCGATCAGGTTGGCCACGAGCGCTCGCCGAGTCGGCAGGTCGTCCTCGATCAGCAGCAGGAGCGCTCCGACGGCCTCGCTCATCAACCGCCAGCCAGGCGGAACGTGACGGCCAGCCCGCCCAGGTCACCGGCAGAGGCATCGATCCGCGCACCCATGGCCTCGGTCAGGCCGCGGGCGACGGTCAGGCCGATGCCCAGTCCATGGCGCGAACCGACTTCGACGCCACGCCCACGGTAGAACTTGTCAAAGGCGTGCTCGAGAGCCTCCTCGGTCATGCCCGGCCCGCTGTCCTCGACGACGAGCTCGACCTCCCGGGCGCTCTCGATCGTCGGTTCACCCTGCACGGCCGGCTGCACCGGGGCCGCCCGGAGCCGGATGATCGAGTCCGGAAGGGAGTGCGCCAGCGCGTTGTCGTAGACGTTGGTCAGGGCCTGGTCGAAGAACAGCGCATCGACGAGGACCGGCAGGTCATCGGCAATATCGATCTCGATCCGATGCTCTCCCTCGGCCGCCCGATACCGCCGCACGACCGTCTCGACCAGCTCGCCCAGCTCGTGCAGTGCAAGGTCCGGCCGGAGCTCGCCGGATTCGATCCGGCTCAGGTCGAGCAGGCCGCGCACGATCTCGCTCAGCCGGAGCGCCTCCTCGTCGATCGTGGCCGCCGACTCCCGGACGGACTCGGACGACATCGGGACGCCTTCGTCGAGCAGACCACCGGCCAGGGCCCGGATCGTGGCCAGCGGTGTGCGCAGGTCGTGCGAGACGGAATCGAGGAGCGCGCTCTTCAGCGCGTCGCTGCGGCGGGCGATCTCGGCGGTCGTCGCGATCTCGGCGAGGCGTTCCCGACGGAGCGCCAGCCCGAGCTGGTCGGCGGCCAGCGACAGGCTCCGGGTCGCTCCCCGGCCGGGCAGCCCCGCGTCCTCCGACCGGAGGCCCCACAACGAGCCGAGCACCTCGCCGTCGGGCTCGATCAGCACGCGGAACAGGGCGAAGGGTTGGGCGGCAGGCTCGCCCGCCGTCCCCTCGTGGGCCCGGATCCATTCCGCCGGCTCGTCGCCGGGCATCCGAACGAGCACCCAGGGCGTCGCCGCCGCGATGCTGGCCAGGCCGGGCAGGTCGCTCCCCGGGAAGCCGATCACCGTCGCTTCGCCAGGGCCGGAGTCGGCGACCAGCGCCTCCGACCCGGGCGTCTCGCCGAAACCGATCCAGATCCGGTCGAGCCCAGTCTGGCCGACGAGCCGTTCCAGGATTTCGGCCGCGGCGCCATCGATCGTGGTCGCCGTCGCCAGGGCCCGGCTGATCCCGAACATCGCCTGCGCCTCGCGGGCCCGCCGGTCGGCCTCATTGGTTCGCTCGGCCTGGAGGGCCGCCAGGCGCCCGATGACGACGGCCACGACGAGGAAGAGCAGCAGGCTGAGCCATTCCTGGGCGTTCGTCACGCTGAACGTGTAGCGCGGTGTCGTGAACAGGAAGTCATAGACGAGGAATGCGATCACCGACCCGACGACGCCGGGCCAGGTGCCGTACCGGCCCGCGATCGGGACGACCGCCAGGAGGTAGACCGGCGAGGCGTCGGCCACACCCAGCCAGGCCTGGAGCGCTGCCGCCACGACCGTCGCGGCAGCAAGGGCGGCGGCCGACAGGGCCATGCCAAGGACGACGTCCTCGGGATTGCGTCGGAACCAGGCGATCATCGGCTCATCGTACGGCCGCCCGATCGAAGACGAGGCCGGTGGTACCGTGCGAGGCGCCCCGGCGACCCTCAAGTGAACCGCCTTTGGAGGACTCGATGCGCTCGAACCGACGGCCGGCCGGCCTGGCCGACGATCTCGCCATCAACCCGATGTTCACCCAGGACGTCGAGCAGGGACCCGTGCCCCGCGACCGATTCCCGAGTCGGGGGATGCTCCCTGACACGGCCTATCAGCTGATCCACGATGAGCTCCTCCTCGACGGCAACTCGCGCCAGAACGTGGCGACCTTCGGGACCACCTGGATGGAGCCGCAGGCCCAGGCGCTGATGGCCGAGACCCTCGACAAGAACATGATCGACAAGGACGAGTACCCCCAGACCGCCGAGCTTGAGACGCGCTGCGTGCGGATGCTGGCGGACCTGTGGCACGCCCCCAGCGTGGGCGTGCCGGGGGTCTCGACCGTCGGTTCGTCCGAGGCGTGCATGCTCGGTGGTCTCGCCCTGAAGCGGCGTTGGCAGGAGCGCCGACGCGCCGCCGGGCTGCCGGCCGACCGCCCGAACATGGTCGCCGGGGCGAATGTCCAGGTCGTCTGGGACAAGTTCTTCAACTACTTCGAGGTCGAGCCCCGGCTGGTCCCGCTCGAGGGCGATCGCCTGCACCTCGGGGCGGCCGAGGCGACGGCCCTGTGCGACGAGAACACGATCGGAGTCGTCGGGATCCTGGGCTCGACGATGGACGGCAGCTATGAGCCCATCGCGGAGATCGCAGCCGCGCTCGACGGCCTCCAGGCGCGGACCGGCCTGGATATCCCAATTCACGTCGACGGCGCATCCGGAGCCATGGTGGCGCCATTCCTCGAGCCCGACCTGGGCTGGGACTTCCGGCTGCCCCGGGTGGCCAGCATCAGCACGTCGGGCCACAAGTACGGGCTGGTCTATCCCGGTGTTGGCTGGGTGATCTGGCGGGAGCACTCGGTCCTGCCCGAAGACCTGGTCTTCCACGTCAACTACCTGGGCGGAGACATGGGCACGTTCACCCTGAACTTCTCCCGGCCGGGCTCGCAGGTCGTGGCCCAGTACTACGCGTTCCTGCGGCTTGGCTTCGAGGGCTACCGGCGGGTCCAGCAGACCTGCCGGGACGTCGCCATGCGCCTGGCGTCCGCGATCGAGGGGATCGGTCCATACGAGCTCCTGAGCCGGGGCGACGAGCTGCCGGTGTTCGCCTTCCGGCTGAAGGACGCGGTTACGAACTTCACGGTCTTCGATGTCTCGCGCCGGATGCGCGAGCGGGGCTGGCAGGTCCCGGCCTACACGATGCCCCCGAACCGCGAGGACCTGGCCGTGCTTCGAGTCGTCGTCCGGAATGGCATGTCGAGCGACCTCGCGGCGCTGTTCCTGGCTGATCTCGTGCGATTCACGGCTGAGCTCGAAGGCCAGTCCGCGCCGGGCATCAGGGCTGAGGTTGGCTTCCGGCATTGACAACGGCCGGGAGTTGCGGCGTCGAGGTGACCATCGGGGATGCTCCGAAGTACCACCGGAGAGGGGTGCTACCACCGTCCCGGGTGGGACGATCCCGGCGCGATGGAGACCTGGGCCGATGAGGTCATCCGGCGGTGACCCCGTCGAGCGGTTCCCAGCCGGACGCCGTCCCAGTGGGCGGGATCCGGTCGAGCGACGAGCGCGCTTTCATCCGGCCGGCGGCGCTCCTGCGCGCGCCGATTCCGCCCTGGCTCCTGGCAGCCGGATCGCTCCTTGGCTACGGCACCGTCCGGCTCCTCGCCGGGGTTCATGATCCCTTCGGGATCGGGCTGGCGGCGGTACCCCTGTTCGTCGCCGCGATCTTCCTCGGCCGGCGCACGGCGATCCTGGTCGGCCTGGCTGTCGCCCTGCTCACGATCGGTCCGATCGCCCTCACCGCCCACTGGACGGTGCTCGACTGGAGCACCCTGGCCGAGCTCACCGTGCTGGCCGTGTCGGCAGTATTCCTGCGCCTCGGGTTCGGGCGGATCGCCGCCCGCGATGCATCCCGGGCGGCTCGTGAGGCGAGCCTCAACGACCGGATCGAGTCGGTCCTGGGGATCGCCCAGCGGCTGACCACCAGCCTGGATCGCAACGAGGTCTTCGGGCTGATCGTCAGCGAGATGAACCGGGCGGCAGCGACCGATGCCACGACGATCCGGATCCGCCGGGGCGAGACCCTCGAGCTCGTGGCCTGGGCCGGCCTTTCCGACGCCGTTGCCGCGCAGATGCCGGTCCTGGCCACCGCCGAGGACTGGTTCCTGGAGATCGAGCAGACCCGCCGGCCATGGTCCCGCAATGACGTCGCGGCCGATCGAAAGACGGAGTCCGGCCGGATTCGCTACGAGCGCTACGACCAGGTCGTCCGGATTGCGGCCGAGCTGGTCGTGCCACTCCTCCAGGATGACCGGGTGATCGGCGTGATGAGCGCGGTGTCGTTCGAGCCACGGAGCTGGACGGCCGGCGACATCGAGTTCGCGGAGGCCGTCGCAACCCACGCCTCGATCGCGATCCACAACGCTGATCTGTTCGGTGAGGCGCAGGTCCGAGCAGGGCAACTGGCCGTGCTCCAGGCGGCCTCCGCCCGGATGAGCCGCCAGAACACGATCGAGTCGGTGGGCCGGGCGATCGTCGAGGAGATCCGCCAGATCATCGACTACCACAACTGTCGGGTGTACATGCTCGAAGAGACCGCCGAGCTCATTCCCATCGCCTTCGAGGGCAGGGTGGGCGCCTACGAACAGGTCGATTTCGAGCTCCTGCGGACGAAGCTCGGCGAGGGCTTCACGGGTTGGGTCGGCCAGCACGGCCTGCCCCTCCTGATCAATGACGCGAACGCCGACCCACGCGGCGCCACGATTCCGGGCACCGACGAGGTCGACGAGTCGATGCTGGTCGTGCCGATGCGTTACGACGAGCGGGTGATCGGGGTGATTACCCTCTCGAAGCTCGGCTTGGGCCAGTTCGACGAGGACAACCTGCGGCTTCTCTCGATCCTCGCCGACCAGGCTGCGACCGCGGTCGAATCGGCCCGCCTGCTGACCCGCAGCGAACGCCTCGCCCTGGAGCTGCAGGGCTTGCTCGACATGAGCAGCGCCCTGTCCGAGAGCCTCGATCCGCACCAGGTCGCTGACCTGATCGCCTGCCACCTGGCGACCGCCACGGATGTCGAACGCTGTGCGATCAGCTACTGGGAGCGAACGACCGGGCGGCTCCTGACCTGGGGCTACTGGCCGGCCGCCGAGCTCGAAGGGATCGAGCCCTATTTCGACCTCAGCGACTACCCCGAGACACGGCGCGTGCTGGAACGCCAGGTCACCTCGGTGACCGATACCCACGACCCGCAGGCGGACCGGGCCGAAGTGGCCCTCCTGGTCCAGTCCGGCGACCGGATGCTGGCCATGCTGCCGCTCGTCGCCAAGGGCACCTCGATTGGCCTGGTTGAGCTGATCTCGCGCAGTCCCAAGACGTTCGACGCAACCCGCCTCGAGCTGGCCCGGACGATGGCCAACGAGGCGGCGATGGCCCTCGAGAACGCCCGGCTCTACGAGGACGCCCGCAAGCTGGCCGACCGCGACCAGCTGACCGGCTTCTTCAACCACCGCTACCTCCACGAGCGACTCGGCGAGGAGGTCGTCCGCTCACAGCGATCGAAGACGCCGCTGGCCGTGATGATGATCGACCTCGACGGCTTCAAGCTCGTCAACGACACGTTCGGCCACCTCTTCGGCGACCGGGTCCTGGCCTGGGTCGCCGAAGAGCTCCGGGCGACCTTGCGCGCATCGGATATTCCGGCCCGCTACGGTGGTGACGAGTTCGCGATCATCCTGCCTGACACGGACCGCGAGGCGGCCTGGCAGGCGGCCCAGCGAATCCTGGGCGCCCTGGCCGAGCGGGCCTTCCGGAGCCCCGATCGCTCGCCCGTTTCGATCGGCTGCTCGATCGGAGTCGCGGCCTATCCGGTCGATGGCCGGACCGCCCAGGACCTGATCGCCCGGGCCGACGCCGCGATGTACCGGGTCAAGGGCGCCGGCGGTGCGGCTGCCGAGCTCGCGGTCCTGCGCGGCGGCCAGCGCCGCTCGCCGGCCGGCCGGCGGGCTCGTTCGGGACGTCACGAGCTCGTGGCGATTCGGGGCTCGGCGGCGACCGACTCGATCTCGTAAGCGCGGACCGGCCCCGACCGGAGGCGGCTGGCCGGCGCGCCTTCGCCACGCCGCGCTGGTACGAACGTACCGGGGCGCGGCAGCCACAAGTACTACCTGGAATGGCTGGACGAACGCTTGTTCCAACCGCATTCTTGAGGTCGTGGCCGGCCCCCAACGGATGTTGATCCCGGGCGACCCCCAGGACCGCTGGATCGCGCTGACCTGGCGGTTACTCGGCGGCTCATTCGGCCTCCTCGCAGCCGCCGCGATCCTGGTCGTCCTGACCGGCGATACGCACCCCCTCGGGTTGATCGTCGTTGGCCTCGTCGCCCTGGTCGGCGGCGCGGCCTGGTTGCATCGCCGGGCCGTGCTCGTGCTCGACACGAGCCGACGGACCGAAGCCGAGAGCTTTGCCCGGATCCTGCAGGGCCTGTCCCGGTCGGTCTCCCCGGCGGCGATCGTCGAGGCGATGGTCGGGGACCTCGGCCGGGTGACCGCGGCTGATCACTGCGTCGTGGTCCGGCTTGAGCCCGATTCCGGGTCGCTCGTGGCCACCCTCGTCTCGATGCGGGCGGGCGTGCCGAGCACGACGTCCGTCCTGCCCCTGGCCGACCTCGATACGGCGCCGGACGCCGACGGCGAGCCGGTCATCGAGCGCCTCGCGGCGGGCGTCGAGGCGTTCTTCGGAATCACCAACACCCTGGCCGTCCCGCTCCGCCACGAGCGAGCCGTCATCGGGGCAATCATCCTCTCCCGACGCAGCCTGGAGCCCTGGCCGGCAGCCACCCAACGAGTGCTGGCGGGGGCCGCCCTCGAGGCATCGGCAGCCCTCAGCCGGGTCGATTCGGCCCGCGCGGTCGAGGCCCAGGCATCGACCGATGCCCTGACCGGCCTGCCCAACCGGCGCTACTTCGATGAGTTCTGTGGCTTGCTCGGGCGGCGCCGGCGGTCCGAGGACGACCTCGAAGTGGGCGTGTTGATGGTCGACATCGATTGGTTCAAGCGGATCAACGACGCGTACGGACACGGTGTCGGCGACGAGGTCCTGCGGGCCGTTGGCCGGGCGATCGCCGACGCCGTCCGGGACGGTGACGTGCCGGCCCGCTTCGGTGGTGAGGAATTTGCGGTCCTCCTGCGCAACTCATCGCGGCAGGTGGCCCTCGAGGTGGCCGAGCGGGTCCGGCTGGCCGTCAGCCAGCTCGACCTGCAGGAGTGGCGGGTGCCCGGGGTGAGTGTCTCGGTCGGCGTGGCGGTCGGCGATCGCCATGACGTGCCGATCAATGACCTCCTGGCCGCGGCCGATCGGGCCCTCTACCGGGCCAAACGTGGTGGCCGCAACCAGGTCGTCGCGGCCTGACCTGAAGGGCACCTTCTCTCGCCGACCTGCGCCGCTCCGGCCGCTACCATCCAACCGATGCCTGACGCCGAGCCGGACCCGCCCTTGCTGACGAACGCCGAGCTCGCCACGATCTTCCACGCGATTGGCGACATGCTCGAGGTCAAGGGCGATCTCGTGTTCAAGACCGTGGCTTATCACCGCGCCGCCGATGCGGTTGCTCATGAGCCGGTCGACCTGGCTCGCGCCTATCGCGAGGGCAATCCGCCCAGGATTGCGGGCGTCGGCCAGGCGATCAGCGACAAGCTGGCTGAGTTGAGCCGGACCGGCCGTCTCGCCTTCTATGACCGGCTGGCGGCGGAGGTTCCGGAGGGTCTGCTCGGCCTGCTGCAGGTTCCCGGCGTCGGCCCCCGGACTACCAGGATCCTGCACGAGTCCCTGGGGATCGCCAGCCTCGACGAGCTTCGCGCGGCGGCTCAGGCGGGTCGACTCCGGACGGTCAAGGGCCTCTCCGAGAAGACCGAGGCGTCGATCCTGGCCGGGATCGCGTCGCTCGAGACGCGCTCCGGGCGGATGCTCCTGGGAACCGCCGAAACCATCATGGGACGGCTCATCGCCGGGTTGTCGGACGTCCCGGGGGTAACCCGCCTCGAGCCGGCCGGCTCGTTCCGGCGGCGGTGCGAGACGATCGGCGACCTGGACCTGCTGGCGGAGACGACCGACGCCGGAGCCCTCGTCGGCAGCTTCACCGGGCTGCCGGGCGTGGAGCGCATTCTCGGGGCCGGCGAGCACAAGGCGGCGATCCTGCTCAGCGGGGGCCCCCAGGTGGACCTGATGATCATGCCGCCGGGCGAGGCGGGCACCTATCTCATCCACTTCACGGGCTCGAAGGACCACAACATCCGATTGCGGGGGATGGCCCGCGAGCGTGGCTGGAGCCTGTCCGAGAAGGGCTATCTCCGCCTGGCCGAGGACGCCCAGCCGGTCGCCGGCGACTCGGCGTCCTCGACTGGCGCGTCGAGCACCGGCCTAACCGAGCTGCGCACGTTCGCGACCGAGGAGGAGGCCTACGCTTTCCTTGGCCTGCCGTTCATCGAACCCGAGCTGCGCGAGGACCGGGGCGAGATCGAAGCGGCCCAGGCGGGCACGCTGCCCAGGCTGATCCGGCTGATGGACCTGCGCGGCGACCTCCACTCGCACTCGGACTGGTCGGACGGGGTGCACTCGATCGAGCAGATGGCCGAGGCCGCTCGGGCGCGCGGCCACGCCTACCAGGTCCTGACCGACCACACTCGATCGCTGGCGATTGCCCACGGCCTGGCGCCCGATCGGGTGCGCGTCCAGCGGGCCGTCATCGCCGAGCTGAACGCCCGTTTCGAGCGGGAGGAGGCTGCCGGCCAGGCCCCGCCGGCGACGCCCGGGGAAGGGTTCCGGCTGCTGCACGGCTGCGAGCTCGAGATCCGCTCGGATGCGACGCTCGACTACGACGATGACCTCCTCGCCCAATACGACGTCGTCGTCGCCTCGCTCCACGTCGGGCGGAGCCAGACGCGCGAGCAACTCACCCGGCGTGTCCTCGCCGCCATTCACAGCCCTCACGTCGATGTGATCGCCCACCCCGCCGGTCGGAAGGTCCAGGGCCGGGATGATCTCGAACTCGACTGGGAGATCGTCTTCGCCGAGGCGGCCCGGACCGGGACGGCACTCGAGATGAACGGCTCGGACCATCGTCTTGACCTGACCGACCAGCGCGCCCGCCGGGCCGTGGCCGCCGGCTGCCTGATCGCCCTCGATTCCGACGCTCACCGGATCGAGGAGTTCCGCCATCTCGAGTGGGCGGTGGGGCAGGCGCGCCGGGCCTGGGTCGAGCCGGGCGTCGTCCTCAACACTCGGTCGCGGGCCGAGCTCCTGGCCTGGGTTGCCGGCAAGGCCACGCGCCTGGCCGCCGGTGGCTGAGCCGGTCGCAGCCGGCCCGGGCGAGGGTCGGTCGCGTACGATCCGCCCGATGGACTCCCGAAGCACCGCCCGACGCGAGCTCGTCCTGTTGGCATCGACCGTCATCGGACTGTCCCGCCTCGTCGACGGCCCGCTCGACTGGCTCGTGGCCGGCCTGCTGGCGACCTCGGTCGTGTCCGGCAGCCTGTGGTTCCTGGGTGCCGGTCATCCCCGGCGGGTGGCGGTCGAGTCGACGATCCTGCCGGCGCTTGCCGCCGTTGCCTGCGTCGGGGTGATCCGGATTGTCCCGAATGGCCTGCCGGTCCTCGCAGTGGTGGCCCTCGCAGCGCTGCTCCTCGATCGCACCTTCGCCCTCGAGCTGCATCTGATCCAGCGAGTGAGCCCGGCCACCGCCGACGATCGCACCTTCGTGCTGGCGCTGTCCGTCCTGGTCTCGTTCCTGGCTTTCATCGGCGCGGCCGCTCTCGTCCAGGGTGGACTGGTCGAGCCGTCGACCGTCGGCCCTGCCACTGGCGCGACGGCCGGGACCGCACCGCTCTCGGAGGCCGCCCTCATCGTCCTGGCCGTGACCGACGCCTTCTTCGGCGGCCTCCTTGGCTTCCGCCTGTCGGTCCTGCGGGAGCGCAATCGCCGGGCGGCGCTGTGGTCGGGAGGGACCTACGCGGCGGTTGTGGCGATTGCCGCCGGCGCCATCCGCGCGGTGGCACTGCCCCGGCTCCTCGGTCCGGCGATCGTGACTCTCGTGTTCTTCCTGTGGGACGCGATCCACGGCGCGCCCCCGGCGCAGCGCCGGGATCCGCGCTGGATCTGGCAGACGGCGCTCCTGACGATCCTCGGCCTGGTGGTCATCGCCTGGAACGCCGCGCTGCGCTGAACCGGATTCGGCCGCGCCGCGGCACCGCACTGGCCGTGGCGCGGGGCACTGGCTCTGCCCCGGGTGCTACGGCAGCGGGGCCCAGAACTTCTCGTTCATTGGCCCGGGTGTTACTGGAGAAGGACCCTGGTCGTTTCCGGGTCGGATCGGCCAGCTCGATACCGGATTCGTGCGTGGCTCCATTCCGGCTCGAGCGGATCAGGCCCTGATTCGGCTTGATTCTCTCTCGAATAGCACCCCCACCAATTACCGAGAAGAACCGAACCTGAAGCTGCTCACGTGCGGTTCCGGCCCAGTTCCTGCGCGTTCCCGAGCCCGCGACCCGCGACCTGCGGGCGCCGATGCTCGGGGCGTCGTCGCAGCGCCCCTCGATCCAACCTGGGAAGAGCCCAGCACAGTCGTGCGTTGACGGATCGGCTGAACGATGCTAGAAACAGGGGCCCACGCTCGCTCCAGGACTCCGCCTGCCCGCCTGCACCGGCGCCGGACTCCAGCCCCGCCGAGCAGGGCAAAGCAGCACCGAACATTCCAACTCGCCCACGTTCCGCCAGCGCCCCGCGCCCGACCAGATCACCGAGAGGACGACCCATCCCGTGAGCTTTTCCGACGTTGACACCAGCCCGGCGACCAGCGCTGCCACGGCCATTCGCCAGAAGCGCCAGTTCGTTGAGCAGGCGATCGCCCAGGCGACCGCGGCCCAGTGGAGCGAATCGGCCGACACGAATCGGCGGATCCTGGAAATGGGCCCCGATGCGGAGGCCGAGAACCGCCTGGCCAAGTCGCTCTGGGAACTCGGCGAGCTTGGCTCGGCCCGGGAGCACTACCAGACCGCGCTCGCGCTCGATCCCACGAACCGGATTGCCGAGCGGAACATCGATCGGCTGCGAGTCCTGCTGGTCGAGGCCGGCGAGAAGACAGTCCCGGCGATGGAGGGCAGCAAGGCGCCCGTCTCGATCTTCGTCGAGGAGACCGGCAAGACCGGCTTCGCCTTCCTGACGGACCTGGCCGATCCGCGCAAGCTCGCCCAGGTCAACCCGGGCGACGCCGTCGAGCTCACCCCGGAAGGCAACCGGCTCTTCGCGTTCAGCAATGGGATGCGGATCGGCGTCGTCGAGCCGCGGGTTGCCGCCCGCCTGCTCAAGCTGATGGCCGAAGGCAACAAGTACTTCGCCGGGGTCACTTCTCTCGGTGACAAGGACGTCCGGATCATCATTCGCGAGATCTTCCAGGACCCTCGCAACTACGGCAAGGTCAGCTTCCCGACCGCGGCCAAGTCGACAGACCTGCGGCCCTACACGAAGGGGACCCTGATCCGCGAGGAGATGGAGCTCGAGGAGGACCTCGAAGAGGACGACGAGGACGACGAGATCGAAGACCTCGATCGCGCCCTGCCCGTCGACGTAACGACCGACGAGGCATTCGTCGAGGAGCCCGACGAGCTCGACGAGCCGTAGGCCCGGCTCAGCCTGGCCCGCGGGGCCCGGCTCTGGGCGGACCCGCTCGCCCCCGGGTTTCGGCGTGCTCGAGGGCGGCCTGCTCGGCCTCGATCCACTCGGCGATCCGTCCGCGGAACCGATCCCAGCGACCGATGGCCCGACGCTTCTCGCGGGCCGGCAGGCGTCGGCCACCCCAGCGCGACAGCTGGTAGTCGGCTGCCAGCAGGTCGAGCTCGAGGCTCCCGGCGCCCTGCCGATGCAACCGCCGGGCGTGTGCGGCGGGCGTCTCGTCGTCGAGTCGGCGCACCGATGGGAGCGGCTCGAGCAGGCTCAGCGTTGCGAGGTAGGCGGCCTCGGCGCTCGCCGGCCGGCGGCCGGCGCGTCTCCCGCGCAGCCGGTTTCGCGCCCGCCGTAGCCAGCCCAGCCCCGGCCCGATGGGCTCGTACCCGACGTCTTCGCCGATGTCACCGGACCGGTCCGCCGGTGAACCGGCTCGGCGCCAGTTCCGGGCGAGGAGGAGGGCCAGCAGCCCGACCCCGACCAGGACGGCGACGACGATCACGACGCCGATCACGCCGTTCGAAGTCGTCGTCTCCCCGAAGGCGCGTGCTCCCGCCGCCGGGTTGCCGGGGTTGTTCTGGGCATGGAGCAGCTCGTACAGGATCACCCCGACCAGGACCAGGATGGCCACCCCGACCAGCCTTCTCGCCGCCGTTCGGGTGGGCTGGCGGGGCGACCTCCGGGGCATGATCAACCAGGTCACGAACAGGACGAAGAAGACGACCTCGGGGAAGCCGGCCAGGCCCAGGATCCCCGGCACCCCGCCGACCAGCTCGTTGGCGATCGGGACGGCCACGAGGGCCAGCAACAGGAGCAGCCCGGCCATCGCCATCAACCAGGCTCGGTTGCGCCACCACTGGATGCCGGCCGGGATCGAGATCGCGTGGACGCGGCGCAGCCCGGCGGCTGCGACTCCGGCGGTTGCGAAGAGCAGCGTCGGACCGACGGCTGCCGCCCGGAACGCGGCGAGGCCGGCATCGGGCAGCAGTCCGGCATAGAGCCAGGCAAAGGCCAGCCCGATCACGCCCCGAACGAACGGGCGGGTCGCCCGGTCCGGGTCGTCGAGCGTCGCGCCACCAAGCATCCCCCGGAACGCGGCAATACCCAGCAGCCAGCCACCAGGCTGCGCTCCGAACACCCCGCCCGGGTCGCCGGCCAGGAGGGCCCCGACGGCACCGGGGGCGATCAGCATGCCAACCACGCCGAGGCCGAGGCCGGCCACGGCGATGACCTTCCAGCGCCGATCGCCGAGACGTTCGAGCCACGGCCCGGCGAGCGCGCCGAGGAAGGCCACGCCGCCGAACACGGGCAGGCTGAGCGGCATCGGAGCCCGGCCGACCGTTTCGACCAACAGGTAGATCACCGAGATCCAGGCACCCTCGGCCAGTCCCACCAATACGGGCCCGAGGGCCTCAGCCCACCAGTTCGAGCGCACGACTCGTCCTCCAGCCGGCATCGAGGCGGACGGCCCTCGCCGGGATCCCGACCCGGCGGCTCTGTCGCGCATGCTCAGGGCCCGCCGAGCCCAGCGTCAGCAACTCGACCCCGAAGCCGCTCCGGGCGAGCTGCCGGGCAGCGGCCAGGCAGGGGCGCGGGTCGCGAGCCGTGACCACGACCAGCTGGGTGCCTGGTCGGACGAAGCGGGTCATCCCGCCGAGAAGCGCCGGGAACGGCGCCGAAGGAAACGAGCCGAGCCGGGCGAGGACGTCACCGATCCGGCCACTCTGGCCTGTCGCGGCGCTCGGCGCGGCAAAGGCGATTCGTCGCGCGCCGCCGGTGAATGACGCCGTAGCGAGCCCACAGGCAGCGCCGTCGGCCTCGAAGCGGCGGGCCAGTGAGGCGGCCACGATGCACAGTTCCTCGAACTGGTCCTCCTCGGTCCGCCGACTCCCGTCGTTTGCCCAGGGCCAGTCCCCAGCCCGCGTCTCGATGTCGAGGACGATGACAACATCCCGCTCCCGGGCCGGGTCAAAGCGCTTGACGACCGGTTGGCCGAGGCGGGCCGTTGCCCGCCAGTGGAGTCGCCGGACGGGATCTCCGGCCACATACGGCCGGACCCCGGCAAACCGGCTCGGGTCATCGACCCGGCCCGATCGGGTTGGCCGCTCGCCGATCCAGTCGTGGCGTGCATCGAGGGCGGTCGTCGCAACGACCCGCGGCCGGACGACGAGGGTGACCGGGATCGAGCGATCCTCCTCGCCGATCGTCCGGCCGAAGAGGTCGCCCGCGGCCACGTGGACCCGATCGAACCGGTGCACCCCGCGATGGCCCGCCACGAACCGGATCCGCCGGGTGATCCGCCGGTATGGGGCGAGCGTCCAGCCGTTGCTCAGCTCGGCTCGACCGGTGATCCGGATGCTCGTGCCCTCGAATTCGGCCGCCTCGGCCGGCGAGACGAGTTCGAGCTCGGTCGGCAGGGATTCGTCGACACGCAACCAGGGGACCGGTAGGGGATCGCGGTTGCGGACCGTCAGGATCAGTTCGACCGGATCGCCGCAGACAACCCGCTCGCGGTCGATTCGCCGGACGACGGTGATGCCGCGCAGGCCTCGATCAACGCTGATCCAGCGGAGCAACCCGAGGCCGGCGACCACCACTCCGATCGCCGCAATCGGGTAGCTGGCCGCCGCGCCGCCGATCAGGGCGAGGAGCGCCCCGCCGATGAGCCAGGCGTGGCGTCCGTCACCCGCGTCGCGGGTGATCGTGGCGGCCTCGAGGTCCGGCTCGTCGCGTTCATCCTCGGGCGCCTCCGTTGCCCGCGCTCCGGTCGGCCCGGGGCCGCCCGGCCTCGGTTCGATCAACCCTGGCGGTCCGCGGCGGGGCTGCCGGCCGGACCGACTGGAACCGGCACCCCGGCGAGAGCCTCGGCGAAGGCCCGCTCCAGGGTCAGGCCATGGAGCGACGAGTCAACGCTCAGCCGCAGCCGGTGGACGAGAACCGCCGGTGCCATCGAGCGGATGTCGTCGGGCAGGACGAAATCCCGGCCATCGAGCAGGGCCCGTGCCTGGGCGGCCCGGAACAGGGCGACGCTGGCCCGGGGACTCGCCCCAAGCTCGATGTCGGGGCGTTCGCGGGTGGCGCCGACGATCGCCACGAGATGATCGGTCAGCTCGGCGCTGACGTGAATCTGCCGGGCGGCCTCGCGCAGGCCGAGCAACGACGCCCTGTCGAGCACCGGCCGGATCCGCTCGAGCGGGTCGCGCTCGGCCAGGTAACGACCCGCGATCCGGGCCTCGGATGCCCGGTCCGGATAGCCGATCCGGATGCGCACGAGGAAGCGATCGAGCTGCGCCTCGGGCAAGCTGAAGGTGCCCTCGTACTCGATTGGGTTCTGTGTTGCCAGGACGATGAACGGATCAGGCAGAGGTCGAGTCTCACCTTCGATCGAGACCTGGCGCTCCTGCATCGCCTCGAGCAGGGCCGACTGGGTGCGCGGCGTGGCCCGGTTGACCTCGTCGACGAGGAGCACGTTGGTGAAGACGGGCCCAGGCACGAACTTGAGGCTCAGGCCACCTTCGGTGAGCGAGGCCGACGGTGCCAGGATGCTCGTCCCGGTCACGTCCGAAGGCAGCAGGTCGGGCGTTCCCTGGACCCGCCCGAAGTCGAGATCGAGCGCGCGGGCGAAGGCGCGGGCAAGGAGGGTCTTGCCGACCCCGGGCACATCCTCGATGAGGGCGTGGCCTTCGGCCAACAGGGCCACTGCGAGGAGGCGCAGCGGCTCATCGCCGCCGACCACGGCCTCGGCGACCGCAGCGCGCAGGCTGCGCCAGGCTCGAGCGCCATCGGCCGCCGTTAGCGTCGGCGAAAACACGGAATCCGCGGTCATTCGCGGATCCTACGCCGCGGGGTGGCACAATTGCGCCATGGCCGCCCGTGATCCATTCCTGCGCAGCGACCCAGGCTGGTCGCTGCCCGCGTTCAGTCGGCTGGCGCCGCCGTTGCCGCCGGAGCTTGTCGCCGCCCGGATCGAGGCGAACAGCCGGCCGGGCGACGTCGTCGTCGATCTCCATGGTCGGGGCGGCTGGATTGCCCGGACCGCGGTCGACCGCCAGCGCCGCGCTGCCAGCCTCGAGACGAGCCCGCTCACCCGGCTGCTGGCCGAGGTCGTCCTGCGGCCGCCCGACGTGCGCCATCTCGATGCGGCGTTCCAGGCGATCGCCGCGGCGCCCCGTGAGCAGTCGGCGCTCAAGGTCTGGCTCGGCGAACGTTATGCGAGCCGCTGCCTGACCTGCGGCCGGGCTGTCACCCTGGAGGAAGTCGTCTGGGAGTCGAATAACGACGAGCCGTCGCGCCCCATCACCAAGCAGTACCGCTGCATTGTCTGTCGCGACCAGCTCGGAGGCGGAGAGCAGCGCCACGGTCCGGTCGATGAAGTGGACGTGGCCCGGACCGCCGAGATCGCCGCCGACATCCCGGCCCGGCGGATGCTGCGCGAGCGGTTTCCCTATCCCGAGGGAGAGTCCGGGATCGTCGACTCGGTCCTCGACCTGCACACGCCACGCCAGCTTCTCGGCCTGCACGCGATCCTGGAGCGGATCGAGACGGACCTGCGTGCGCCGGCTGTCGAGGCGGCGATGCGCCTGGCTCTCCTCCATGCGATCCTGCCCGCGTCCCGCCTGAACGGCTACCCGGGCCGGATCTCGACACTCAGGATCAGCCACGGCCGGGTCAAGCTGCCCGGCGGCGGCCAGTGGCGTGAGCGCAATCCGTGGCTCGCCTTCGAGGATGCCTACCGGCTCGTCCGGGGGTTCGTCCAGCGCCTCGAGGGGGCTCCGCTCGGTCCGATGCAGGCGCGCTTCGGCGAGGACTTCCAGGCGCTCGCCGAAGGGACCGGCAATGTGGTCCTGCGGCTGGGCACGCCGTCTACGTTTCGGGCGCTGGCAGCCGAGGCCGAGGCGCTTGGCCGGGCCCCCGATCGACCGCGGATCCGGCTTGTTCTGGGTCAGCCTCCGCTGCGGCCGAACCAGGAGCGGCTCTCGTTCGCCTACGTCGGGACGGCCTGGGTACTCGGTCGGGAGGCGGCCTCGCTCGTCCCGATCGAGGCGCTGCTCGGCTCGACCGCGCGCGTTCCGTGGGGCTGGCAGTCGGCCCAGATCCGGCGCGCGTACGAAGCCGCCGCCCCGATCCTGGCGCGCGACGCCCGGGCGATCCTCATCCTCGAGCCGGGCGGCCCTGAAGGGCTGCTCGCCGCCGTCCTCGGCGGGGTCGGCGCCGGGTACCGCCTCGTGGCGGCCCGTCTGGCGGAACCCGGCGAGGAAACCGGCGGGATCGTCGAGTTCGTGCCGCCGGGGGCCGCGATCCCGGTCGGCCCGCGGACCCGCGCCAATATCTCGCTGCCGGCCGTGCCCGGTGGTCCCGGAGATCCGGACATGGTTCCGGGCCGTGGCCTGTTTGCGCCCCCGGAGCGCTTTGATCGAGGCCGGTTCTCAGAGGCGGACGTGGCCCGGACGGTGACCGAAACGGCCGTCGCGATCCTCCAGGCCCGCGGCGAACCGGCGCGCACTGAGCGCCTGCTGGGTGAGATCCTGGTCGGACTGGATCGGGCGGGCCACCTGCGCCGGCTTGTCGCCCCCGAATTCGACGGTGGGTCGAAGGCGAGCGATCCGGCCGTCAGCGGGCCAGGCGAGGAACGGGTCGGCGAGGATCGCAGCCGTGACGGTCGCCCGACCGTTGATCGGCCGGGGCGCGTTTCGGGGCGAGGGACGGATCACCTCGATGGCAGTCCCGAGCGGCCGCTAAGCGGAGACGATGGCGAGCCGGCGGCGCGCCATTCGCCGCGCATTGGGCCGGGCTCCTTGCGCGGTTCGCCTGCGCCGGCCGGCTCCGAATCGGTCCGCGCCCCGGAAGTCGTCGTCGCCGCCGATCGCGTCGAACGCCTCTTGGCCCTCGTCCGGGCGGAGCTGGCCCGACCGGACCATCGCCGGCTCAAGGAGATCGAACCCGATCGCTGGTGGCTGACCGACCGGGATGATGTTGCCGCAGCAGCGCTGCCCCTCGCCGACCGGGTCGAATGGTCGGTGTTCAGCCTCCTGTCGACCGCCGGCCGGCTGTCCGAGGGTGCCTTCAACGAGCGGATCGCCGGCCTGTTCACCGGCCATGACCTGCCCGACGAGGCGCTCGTTGGCGCTTGCCTCGAGAGCTACCGCAGCCTGGCCAGCACGCCCGACCGGGTCCTCACCTCGGACGATCTCCTGGGTCGCTCACAGGAGCACAGCGAGCTGATTGCCCTGCTGGCCAACCTTGGTCATCAGCTCGGCCTGCGCGTCTGGATCTCGAGCCGCGAGCAGGCCCACCGCCTCGGCCGGCGCAACCTCGCCGGGTGGCTCGACGACTCGGAGTTCCGATCCGGACCACCCCACGTCGGGCGGGCCCGTTCCGAGCTGATCGACCAGGTTGACGTGACCTGGCACTTCCGCGCCCGTTTGACCATGCTCTTCGAAGTGGAGTGGACGGCGATGCTGGGCGAGCCGCTCCTCCGCCGCGGCGGCCAGATCCCGGCCGACCCCGACCTGGTCCGCTTCCTGGTCGTCGCCCCGGAGAGGACCGAGCTGATCCGCTACAAGCTCGAGCGCTCGCCCCTGCTCCGTTCGGCGCTCGAAGCCGGCAACTGGCACATCCTCAAGGCGAACCACCTCCGGACGTTCGCCGAGCGCGATCAACCGCTGCTGGCCGATCTCGAGCCATTCCTGGGTCTGGACCCGGCCGTCGAGCGCCAGGCGGGCGAGCAGACGACGCTCTTCAGCGGGTGACGAGCCGGCCGGTCACCGGATCGGCGCCTGAGGCGGATCCGTTACGCTATCAGCCACTCTTGTTCGGCCCCCCGAACGCCGCTCTCCTGCGGCTGCGCCATGGAGGCACTCGTGATCAGGTTTGACCCATCCAGCCCCGTCAACCTGCTGGCCGATCGGTTCTGGGAAGCGATCCTCGAACAGAGCCCCACAACAGCCACGATGTACGGCGACGAGCGCTTCGACGATCGTCTCGAGGACCCCAGCGCGGTCGGTCGGGCGCGCGCCCGCGGGCTGGCCGAGTCCACCCTGCGTGCAGCGCTGGCGATCGACGCCGGCGACCAGCCGCTCGAGGATCGAATCACCCTGGACATGGTCCGGGTCGTGTGTGAGCTCCAGATCGAGCAGGATGACCAGCGAGTCGACCTCCTCCGGCCGATCGACCAGATGGGCGGCCCGCAGACGCTCCTGCCGACGATCGCCACCTTCCAGCTGGCCGACACCCCCGAGCGTCTCGAGCGGTTCCTCGCCCGGCTGCGGGCCTATCCGGCCTACATGGCGGCCAACATCGAGCTGCTCCAGGAGGGCCTTGCGACCGGCCTGACGGCGCCCCGGATCGTGACCGAGCGAACGATCGCCCAGCTCGAGCGATTGCTCCAGACCCCGGCCGAGGATTCGGTCGTGGTCAAGATGGCCAGGGTCGCCAACGAAGCCGATCGGGTCCGCGTCCTGGCTGTCGTCCGGGACGAGGTGATCCCCGCCGACCAGGCCTTCCTCGAGGCGCTCCGCGGCCCGTACCTGGCTGCCAGCCGTAAGGATCCGGGCCTGTGGTCGGCGCCCAACGGCGACGCCCTCTACCGGACCCAGGTGCTGGCCTGGACCACCCTGCCCCTCGAACCGTCTGATCTCCACCGGATCGGCCTGGAGGAGCTCGAGCAGATCGAGACCCAGCGCAAGGTGATCGCCCGGACGCAGGGCTTCGGCGACGACACCGCTGCATATCGGGCTCACCTTGCGGCGGATCCGGCCAACACCCCGCATACGCCCGAGGAGCTGCTTGGTCGCGCCCGTGAGGACATCGACCGGGCGATGGCAGTTGCGCCGCGCTACTTCGGCACGCTGCCCCGGGCTGGCTGCGAGGTCCGGGCCGTGGAGGAGTACAAGGAGAAGGACAGCCCCTTTGCCTACTACTTCCCGCCCACGGCCGATGGGTCGCGGTCGGGAGTCTATTACGCCAACACCTACGACCTGGCCTCGCGGTCCTATTCCAAGCTGGCCAGCACCACCTACCACGAGGCCGTCCCGGGCCACCACTTCCAGATCGCCCTGGAGATGGAGAACGAGCAGCTGAGCACGTTCCGGCGGCTCGGTTCGCGCCTCGTCGGAGGTGCCTATGTCGAGGGCTGGGGCCTTTATTCCGAGCACCTTGCCGACGAGATCGGCCTCTTCCGGAACGAGGCCGAGCGCTTCGGGATGCTCGACGCGATGGCCTGGCGGGCGGCCCGCCTCGTGGTCGACACCGGACTGCATGCCCTGCGCTGGCCGCGCCAACGCTCAATCGACTTCCTGCGCGATGCCGGGCTGAGCGAAACGGACGCCGTGATCGAAACCGACCGGTACATCTGCTGGCCGGGCCAGGCCCTGACCTACAAGGTCGGCCAGCGCGAGATCGAACGCCTGCGAGCCGAGATCGAGGCGCGCGATGGCTCGTCGTTCGATCTGCGTGCCTTCCACGATGCGGTCCTCGGCCACGGCTCGCTGCCGCTGGCCACGCTCGCGCGCGAGCTCCCGACCTGGGTGGCGACGCCGGCCTGATTCGAACCTTGGCCCGTGCCGCCGGGCCGGAGTTCAGCGGCTCCCGGCTCCCAGGCGCGCGGCCAGGGCCGGGCGGCCGGCTCGCTCGGCCAGGTCGGCCGGCGTGAGGATGTCGTCGGTCAGGGCGTCGCGCCGCGCGCCGCGCTGGACCAGCAGCTCGGCCAGGTCGTCGAGCCCGTTTGCGGCCGCTTCGTGGAGCGGGGTGATGCCGCCATCCTGGGCCGCATTGACGTCGGCGCTGCGTTCGACGAGGAGCCGGGCGAGGGCGTCATGGCTTGCCGCGATCGCACTATGGAGCGGCTGGACCCGCAGGGCGCCCGATGACCAGGCGTTCGGGTCGGCATGCCGGTCGAGGAGCTCCTCGGCGGCCCGCAGGCGCCCGAAGAAGGCGGCCAGGTGGAGCGCAGTGAAACCGTCGCCGGAGCGCTCGTCGATCGGGCCGGCGTCGGGCTCGTCGAGGAGCGCCGAGAGTCGGCCGAGATCGCCCACGATCGCCGCCTCGAACCGGTCGAGCTCCGGCCCGGCGGCGAGGATGCGTTCGAGGATCGCCGGCTGCTGGTGGTAGGCGGCGACGGTGACGGCGGTCATCCCGTCGGCGTCGCTCGCGCCGGCCAGGTACGGCCGGGCGGTGAGCAGCCGGTCGAGCGCGGCGGCATCGCCCGAGCGGATCGCGCCAAACAGGTCGTCACTGGCGGTCATCCCCGAACGGTAGCAGCGACAGGTACTGCGGTCGTGGTCGAGGCCGCTCCCGGGACCAGGCCGCTCCCGGCCCGGCGCCGCAGGCAGCGCCGGAGGCTTGACGCCCGAGGCTGCAGCCGCCAGCGTTCCGGGGGCAATGACCGAGTCGCCGACTGAGCTCGCCGTGCTCCCCGCCACGGCCAAGCGGTGGCCGGACGTCGAGCTCCTGCTCGGCGGTGACGGCGCGGATCGGGGCTGCTGGTGCCAGCCGTGGCGAGGCCTCGCCCGCCTGCCGGGTGAGCCACGCCTGACCCGTCCAGAAATGCTCCGCGCCGAGATCGAGGCCGGACCCCCGCCGCCCGGCTTCATCGCCTACCTCGACGACGTGCCGGTGGGCTGGTGCGGGGTGAGCGTCCGGGGCGCGACGCCGCGGCTCGATCACTCCCGGGTCATCCCGGCGGTCGACGACCGGCCCGTGTGGGCGATCGGCTGCTTCCGGATCCGGGTCGGCTATCGCCGGCGGGGCGTGGCTCGCGCCCTCTTGCAGCATGTCGTCGAAGCGGCCCGGGCGGCCGGTGCGCCCGGAGTTGAGGCGTATCCGGTTGATCCTGGTGGCCGGCGGATCGACGCGGGCTTTGGCTACGTGGGTCTTGCCTCGATGTTCGATGCCGCCGGCTTCCGGCGCGTCGTCCAGACCGACGCTCGCAGTGCAGGCCTGCCGCGCTGGCTCGTCCGCCTCGACTTCGATTCGCCGCCGGCCTAGCCTCCTTTGCTGGCCAGGCCCAGCGCCTCGGCCCGGCGCGTCGGCCCGGCGACGCCGCCGAGCGACTTGAGGTTCGTTGAGATGTCGCCACCAGACGCATTGCGGAGCACCTTCGCCCGCTTGCGCCTGGCCCGCCGCTCCTGGCGGGCGACGTCGTGCACGACCGGGCCGCACTTCGGGCGGATCTGCCGGTTGGAACCTCGGAACTCGACCGCAGTGCGCCTGGTGGCGACATTCCGCCCAACCCGGCGGCCGACCCAGGCAGCGGCGGCCAGCGTCGGCTCTGCGGCGCTCCGATCCCGGACCTGCGGTTTGGGCGGCGGGGCCCAACCGAAACAGTGGAATCCGCACCGGATCGGCGTTTGACCCGCGAATCTCGTATTGACCAGCGAACAGTCGCGGTGGCATCCTAGGCCCGATCCAGTCCCGTCTCGCGCAACACGGACCGTCTGCGTTGCGCGAACCGGGCGCCCGTCCCGCCTGTCGCATCGCAGCGCGGCCACGCAGCGTGGCTCGCACGAGGCGATCGGAGCTCCCACTCGGAGGGATTCATGGCCGCCGAACCCACCACCCGGACCACCCCGACGCTCAAGCGCGCCCGCCAGAACGAGCTCTACCAGCGCGCCCTCCAGTCGATGCCCGGTGGCACCGACTCGAACTTCCGGACGTGGGGGGACGACACGATCTACGTCGATCGGGGCAAGGGCGGCCGGGTCTGGGATCTCGACGACAACGAGTACGTCGACCTGCGGATGGGCTACGGGCCGGTGATCCTCGGCCACGGAGACGCGCGGGTCGACGACTACGTCAACGAGCGAATGCGGCGCGGCGTCAGCTTCTCGCTGACGAGCGAGGACGAGGTCCGGGCCTGCGAGCTGATCAAGGAGATCACCGGCTGGGTCGAGATGGTCCGGATGACCGTCTCGGGCACCGAGGCCACGATGCACCTGATGCGGATCGCCCGCGGCTACACCGGCCGGACGAAGATCATCAAGTTCGAAGGCCAGTACCACGGCGTCCACGACTACGCCCTGATCAGCGTTCTGCCCAACGACATGGGTGAGCTCGGCGATCGCGAGAACCCGGTCCGCCTGGCCTGGGGCCGGGGCATCCCGGAGGCGGTCAGCCAGACGATCATCCCGGTGCCCTACAACGACCTCGCCACGCTGCGGGCGGTCTTCGAGCGCGAGGGCGACGACATCGCCGCGGTGATCATCGAGCCGGTCCTGGGCAACGCCCAGGGGATCCTGCCCAAGGACGGCTTCCACCAGGGCGTCCGGGCGATCACCAAGGAGTTCGGGGCCCTGCTGATCTTCGACGAGGTCAAGACGGGCTTCCGGATCGCCCGCGGCGGCGCGGCGGAGTTCTTCGGGATCAAGCCCGACCTGGCCTCGTTCGCCAAGGCGATCGGCAACGGCTACCCGGCCGCGGCCTTCGGCGGCAGCCGCGAAGTGATGAGCATGCTGCCCGACAAGGTCAGCCACGGCGGGACGTATGCGGGCAACCGGGTGGCCGCGGCGGCCGCCGTCGCGACCCTCTCGATCCTGAAGGACGGCTCGGTGGCGGCCGGTCTCAAGCGCCGGGGCGAGTCGATCCAGGCCGGCCTGGCGGCGATCTTGAGCGCCAAGGGCCTGCCCTACAACTTCACCGGCGTGCCCGCGATGTTCGGGATCATGTTCACCGACCAGGACGTGCGCGAATACCGCGACTGGGTCAAGACCGACCACGACCTGTACGACGCGGTCGCCGTCGGGATGCACCCCCGTGGGGCGATGCCCGAGCCCGACTCGCGCGAGCCGTGGTTCCTGTGCGCCGCCCACGACGACGCCGACGAGGCCCAGGTCCTCGAGGCGTTCGAGGGCTCGCTCGCCGCGGCGCTCGACGCCCGCAGCCAGGGCATCGCGGCCCAAAGCCTCGTCCTCGGCTGATGGACGGCTCGGACGACGGCTTCAGCCTGACCGGAGGCCGGCGGTGATCGACGGCAATGCCGTTCGTTCGGTCGATCGCGCGGCCTCGCTCCTGCTGGCCCTCGGCGAGTCAGCCGGTGAGGCCGGGGTGACCGAGCTCGCCCGCCGGCTCGGCCTCCACAAGTCGACGGCCTCGCGCCTGCTCGCGACCCTCGAACGGCGCGGGCTCGTCGAGCAGGACGAGGAGTCCGGCAAATACCGCCTTGGCCTCGTCGTGATCCGCCTGGCCGAGCGGGCCGAGCGGACCCTCGACCTGCGCGGGATCGCCATGCCCGAGCTCGAGCGGCTGGCCCGCCTCACCCGGGAGACGACCGGCCTCGGCTCAATCGAGGGCGACCAGCTGTTGACCGTGGCCCAGGCCGACGGTCCGAACCTGATCGCGGTAGGAGACTGGACCGGCCGGGCCACTCCGCTCCACTGCGTCGCGTCGGGCAAGGTACTGCTCGCGGCCCTCGCCGAACGGGAGGTCCTGCGGGTCGTCCGCAAGGGTCTGTCGGCCTACACCGAGCGCACGATCACCGAGCTCGAGCCGCTCCTCGAGGAGCTGTCCCGGGTACGCCGGCGCGGCTATGCCACCGCCATTGGCGAGTTCGAACTGGGCCTTAACGCCGTGGCGGCCCCCGTCCACGACGCCCGAGGCGCCGTGATCGCCGCCGTCGACATCTGGGGTCCGGCCTTCCGGCTGACCCCGCGGCGCATCCCCGAGCTCGCCTCGCAGGCCCGCGAGGCCGCGGCTGCCATCTCGGTCCGCCTCGGCGGTGCGGCGGCCTGATTCCACCAGGCAGCCCGCGCCAGGCGGCGGCGCGCTAGGCTGGTCTTGATCATGCCCGACACCTATTCCGGCTGGGTGGCGATCATCGCCGACCGCCTCCTGATCGTCCTCGTCATCGTGGTCGTATGTATCGCGGTCGCCCGAGTCTCGCTCGACGCGATCCGCCGGGTCCTCGGCGCGATGCAGGCGCGGGCCCAGGCAGAGGCGTCACTGGACGAGGCTGCCGAGGTCGTCAAGCGCTTCACCACGATCGAGGCACTGGCCGGCTACGTCATCAAGAGCTTCGTGCTCACAATCGGCGGCCTGCTCGTGCTCGAGCAGATCGGCCTCGACGTTGGCCCGGCGATCGCCGGCCTTGGTGTGGTCGGCATCGCGATCGGCTTCGGGGCCCAGGCAATCGTCCGGGATTTCTTCTCGGGGATCCTCATCCTGCTCGAGAACCAGTACGGCCAGGGCGATGTCGTGGAGATCGCGGGGGTCACCGGCACCGTCGAAGAGCTGACCCTCCGACGCACGGTCCTGCGCGATGCCGACGGCGTCGTCCATCACGTGCCGAACGGCGAGATCAAGGTTGCCTCGAACCGGACCCGCGTCTGGCGTCGGATCAACCACGATGTCGTGGTTGCCTACGGTACCGACATTGAGCACGCGATCGAGGTCTTCAATGCCGTGGGAGCTGCGCTCGCTGCCGATCCGGCCTGGGCCGGCAAGATCCTCGAGACCCCCGTGGTGGATCGCGTCGACCAGCTCGGCGAGCGGGGGATCACGCTCAAGATCCTGGGCCGAGTGCGGGCCGGGGAGATGGTCGCGGTCAACGGCGAGCTGCGCAAGCGGATCCTGGCCGCGATGGCCGCCAACGGGATCCAGATCCCGGCCCCGATCATGGCCTCGGGGATGCCGGTCAGCGGCCAGATGTCGGCCGGGCCGACGCCTCGCTCCGAGCGCAGCGATGAACCGCCTGTCGAGGCCGAGTCCACCGAGGATCAGGCCGTCGGAGGCCTCCCACCGGAGGCCTGACCCGCCCCGACCTGCAGGGTTCGGGCACGGCTGGCCCGCGTAGAATGGCCGCCACTAGCTGCTGGAGAATCCGCGTGAGCATCGAGCCCCCGTCCCGGCCCGAGATCGAGAACCTCCTGGTCGAGGCGCGCACGTTCGCGCCGGATCCAGCCTTCGTGGCCCAGGCCAATGCGGGGCCGGAGCTGTACGCCGAGGCCGAGGCAGACTTCGAGGAGTTCTGGGCGCGGCTGGCGCGTGAGCGACTGCGTTGGACCGAGCCCTTCCACACGACGCTCGAGTGGGATCTCCCGTTCGCGAAGTGGTTCCTCGGCGGCCGGTTGAACGTCTCCGAGAACTGCCTCGACCGGCATGTCGAGAACGGCCTCGGCGACAAGGTGGCCTACCACTGGATCGGCGAGCCGGGCGACCGCCGGACGCTGACCTACGCCGACCTCCTGCGCGAGGTGGGCAAAGCGGCCAACGCCCTCAAGGAGCTCGGGATCGTGGCCGGCGACCGGGTCGCCATCTACATGCCGATGATCCCCGAGCTGCCGATCGCGATGCTCGCCTGCGCCCGGCTCGGGGCGGCCCACACCGTGATCTTCGGCGGTTTCTCGGCCGAGGCGCTGTCCGACCGGATCAACGACGCCGAGGCCAAGGTGCTGATCACGGCCGACGGCGGCTGGCGGAGGGGCAAGGCGGTCGGCCTCAAGCACCACGCCGATGAGGCACTCGCCTCAACCCCATCGATCACCGCCGCGATCGTGGTCGATCGAATCGGGGGCGGGGTCCACATGGTCGAGGGCCGCGATTACTGGTGGCACGACATCGTCGACCGCCAGGACCCAATCTGCCCGCCGGTCCCGGTCGACAGCGAGCAGCTCCTGTACCTGCTCTACACGTCGGGCACGACGGCCAAGCCGAAAGGGATCATCCACACCTCGGCCGGCTACCTGCTGGGCGCCTCGTTCACCCACGAAATCGTCTTCGACGTCAAGCCCGATGACGTCTACTGGTGCGCGGCCGACATCGGCTGGGTGACCGGCCACAGCTACATCGTCTACGGGCCACTGGCAAATGCCACGACCGGCGTGATGTATGAGGGCGCCCCGGATACGCCCGACTGGGATCGCTGGTGGCAGATCATCGAGGACCTCAAGGTCACGATCCTCTATTGCGCCCCCACCGCGATCCGCTCATTCATGAAGCAGGGCGAGGCCTATCCGGCTCGCCACGACCTGTCCTCGCTGCGCGTCCTCGGTTCCGTTGGCGAGCCAATCAACCCCGAAGCGTGGCTCTGGTATCACCGCAACATCGGCCATGAGAAGGCGCCGATCGTCGACACCTGGTGGCAGACCGAGACCGGCGCGATCCTGATCAGCCCCTTGCCCGGGATCACGACCACGAAACCGGGCTCGGCCACGTTCCCGCTGCCCGGGATCGTGGCCGACATCGTCGATGCCGCCGGGCAGACCGTGCCCCGTGGCGGAGGGGGCTATCTCGTCCTGAAGCAGCCCTGGCCGGCGATGCTGCGCGGGATCTACGGCGATCCCGACCGCTACGTGCAGACCTACTGGAGCCGCTTCCCAGGGATGTACTTCGCGGGCGATGGCGCGAAGCGCGACTCGGAGGGCTATTTCTGGCTCCTCGGCCGAGTCGATGACGTGATGAATATTGCCGGCCACCGGATCAGCACGATCGAGGTCGAGTCGGCCCTGGTCGATCATCCCAGCGTGGCCGAGGCGGCGGTCGTGGGCAAGACCGACGAGATCAGCGGCCAGGCCATCTTCGCCTTCGTGATCCTGCGCGCCGGCGTCGAGCCCCACGACACGCTGGCCGTCCAGTTGCGCGAGCACGTCGCCTACGTGATTGGTCCGATCGCTCGCCCGAAGTTCCTGATGTTCACCCCGGATCTGCCCAAGACGCGCTCGGGCAAGATCATGCGCCGGCTCCTGCGCGACATCGCCGAGAATCGCGTCCTCGGTGACACGACCACCCTGGCAGATGCCGGCGTAGTCGACGTGATTCGCGACAAGAGCGGCTCGGCGGAGGAGGACTAGGGTGCCTTTCGGCTTCCGTAAGCAGGAAGACAAGGCAGCGGCGGTCAAGGAGGCGACTGGCGCCCCTGGCCCGGCGCCGGTGCCAGAGTCGGTCGAAGGCGGCGGCATTGCGTTCGACGGCCTGACCGAGGAGTGGCGCCTGGTTGGCCTCATGGAGGTCAGCGGCCGGCTCTCCGACGTGCTGAACCGGCGCGACGCGATCTCGATCAAGGATGTCAACTGGGCCCCGCTCGACGGTTCCGAGCCATTCAGCCCGGTGCCCGGATTGCGTAGCATCGATCCCTACGACCTGATCATCGTGCTGGCCGGTGAAGGCACGCTGCCAGGCTTCTCGGATGACGAGAAGGCGGCCCACCGGGTTCACAAGCTGAGCTACTGGGTGGTGCTCGAGGTACCGCCGTTCCTGGTGCGCGGCATGGTCCACCTATACCCTGGCTCGGAACCGGAGCGCCTGCTCGATCGATCCAGTGACATGTTCTTCCCGGTGACGGGCGGCGTGGTCATGCTTGACGACCAACGGATCGGCAACGTTCAGGCGGACACGATCCTGGTCAACCGACAGTACCTCCGTCGGGTCGAGCAGGTTGAGGGCGAGCTCGCGGAGGACGGATCCCGAACCTGACTGGGCGCCGGCCGAGTTGCCGGATCAGCGCCGGCGGCGGACCGCCAATCCAGGATCGCGCTAGACCCGGGCCGGCTCCTTGGTCCGATTGAAGATCCGGAATGCCGCCTTGGTCGCGGGGACGGTCTTGTCCGGCGCCTGGTACTCGGTCCCGACGAGCCTCTGGGCGAGGATGTCGAAGTCCTCGGTCACCTTCTCCTTGGGGTATTGCTCAACGACCGATCGACCCTCGTTGGCGGCACGCACGAAGAGCAGGCCACCCGAGCGGATCAGGGCCAGGGCCGGCATCCCGACGGTCTTCTCCATGTCCGCCACCGACACGCCGCTATTGGCCCGATTGACGACCAGGGCCAGCTTGTCGCGGACGCCCAGCTCGAGGGCAACGTCGCGCATCTGAACGGCTGCCCGAAGGGCCGGCACATCCGGTGTCACGGGGACGAGGATCCGGTCCGAGCGCTCGAAGATCTCCTGGTTGAGCGGGCTGTACGACGGGTGCATGTCGACGATGATGAAGTCGAAGCCCTGCCGCGCAGCGCGGATCGCGTCGCCCACTCGCTCCGGGGTCAGGATCTCCGTATTCAGGGGACTCGCGGTCAGGACGCACACGGTGAGCCCGTTCTGGTGCACCGTGGCGATCTCGATCAGGCCCCGCTCCGGCCGGCCCTCGTCCTGGTCCTCGGTCCAGGCGTCGACCACGGTCGTGACTGACTCGAGCCCGAGCGAGGTCGCGATGTGGCCGGTCACCGTGTCGGCGTCGAGGAGCATGACCTTGAGGCCCATTCGGACCTGCAGCGTGGCGGCCAGGTTGAGGGCGGTGGTCGTCTTGCCGACGCCGCCTTTCGGGTTGAAGATCGAGACGATCGTCGCTCGCTTTGACCACGACGCGGACTCGAAGTCGCCGCCGCCCTGGAGGACCGGGCCGCTCCCGTCGTCGATCGTGACCGACCGGATCAGCATTGCCTCGATCCGCCAGCGGAGCGAGTCGGTGGAGTACGGCCGGGTAAAGAACTCGTCGTCGATATTGGCCTTGGTCGTAGCCCCAGCCAGCCGATCCAGGGCCCGCGGCGAGACGACCATCAACGCCGGGATGTCCCGATCGGCGTCATGGAGCAGCGAGTAGAACTCGAGCGAGCGATCGAAATCACTCTCGCCGTCGAGGATCGCCACGCCCACTTCGCGCCGGGTTGCCAGAATCGCTTCGAGCTCGTCCGGGGCGCTGACGACGAGGACCTCGAAGCCGGCCTCGGTGAGTTCCCGGGTGACGGCGATCTGCTCGTCGCGGGGCAGTGCGACGACGATCGCCTGGCGGCCCATAGGGACCTAGTTCTCGGACTCAGGGTCGTGGGCGGCCACGTGGACGACCCCATCCCCAGCGTCCGTGACCCGGGCCCGGAAGCCGGGTAGCGAGGGCACCACTTCGCGGAGGTCGACGCCTGCGTCGTGATGGACCGTGAACACGAACTCGCCATCAGGACCGGACGACACGCCGACCGACTGGACGCCGGTCACCCGACCCAGGTGGCGCTTGAAGCTGGCGATGCTGGCCACGCTGACCAGGCCGGTCACGACGACCTTCGAGGTCGCCTCGGACGTCGCCCGGGTGGGCCGAGCCTCGCCCTCGCCCTCGCCCTCGGGCGGGACGAGGCCGGCGAGGCGGGCCGCGACGGCATCGTCGCCCATCGTGGGGATCTCGTCGTCGGCAGGACTCGCCTTCGTGTCGGCCCGGGTCGCCTCGGCGGCGGCCTCGGCTTCGGCCGCGTCGAAGTCCGACGACAAGCCAAGGGCGGTCAGGCGGGGATCGGCCGCGTCGGTCTCCACCGCGGCAGAGGCGGCTTCAGCGTCGGTCGCGATGCCGGCCTCGGCGGTCTCAGCGGTCTGGTGGGCCGCCTCGATCGCCGCCATCGCCATCTCGCTGTTCGAGGTGGTGTCATCGCTCGTCGACCGATCGGCCGCGTCGGCTGGAGTCGCGCCGCCACTGGTCACGAACGGCGTGTCGCTGATCAGCTCGGCGACGGCCGCCGAAGGCTGCCAGGGGACCGAGGCGTCGAACGATGGCGGTTCGGGCAGGGTCTGGGCCATCACCGCGATCTGGGTTGGATCCTCTTCCGCAACGAGCTGCTCGAAGAAGCGCTCCATCTCGAGCTCGAAGCCGGCGACCCGGCTCTGGACGCGGTCGATCTCGTACTCGATCTGGCCGGCGTGCTCCTCGAGCTCGCGCTCCAGGCCGAGCTTGCGCTCGCCGATCTTGCCCTGCGTCTCCTCGCGGATCCGCGCGATCTCGGCCTTCGACCAGTCCTGGATCCCCGAAATGTCGTCGTCCGACCGCTTGCGCAGGTCGGTCGCCTCGATCGCCGAACGGGAGTGGATATCCTCGATATACGTCTTCGCGTCGGCCTGGAACTGACCCATCGTCTGGGCGCGGGATTCCTCCGCGGCGGCCTGCATCGCCCGGGTCAGGTCGAGCACGAACTTCGTGGGCTTCTTCGCGACGAGGGCCGCGCCCGTCGGTCGGGACGGCGCGGGCGCGGCTGTCATGGTGGAGTCCACGGGGGTTTCCTTCGGGCTCGAGTCTGATGCGGTGGGCTGAACGAGATCGGTACTCGCGGCTGGCTCGTTGCTGCTGGTCGTCTCCGTCTTGCCGTCGGTCGCCGCTTCGGCGGCCGAGGCCTCGGCTAGGGTGGCCTCGTCGGTCTGCCCCGGGGCTGCGTTGGTCGTCTCGGTCACGGCGTTCGTGGCCTCATCCGTGGTGGTCGCCTCGGCGGTCCGGCCGACGGGCGCCTTGTCACTCCGCTCCTCCGAGCTCCAGGGGAGTCGGAAGCCGGTGCGTGATTCGGTCGTCGCCATGGATCGTGCGGTTCCCTCCTGGTGAGGTCGCTGGGTATAGTCTCTGAGGACGTGTGGGCATCGTATGGGCGGGTGGCGGTCCGGTGGAGTGCGCTAGTGGTACCAATCGGTCGATCCGGTGGTACCGGAGGTCCCGCGCCGGGATCGTCTCGTTGTCCGCGGTCACCGGGACCCGGCGGCTGCGGTGTCGCTGTGCACCGCCCGACGCAGGCCGGCTCGATCGCGCGCCCGCTGCGCCCTCTTGAGGGTGTGCCGGTCGTCGGGCGCTACCATGGCCGGCATGAACCCGAGCCTGGATCCCGCGGCGCCGCTCGCCGCCGACCGTGCCGAGCCCGCCGGCGCAACGGGACCGGTGCTCGACCGGCTCGGCCGGCGCCTTCATGACCTGAGGATCTCGGTCACCGATCGCTGCAACTTCCGCTGCACCTACTGCATGCCCCGGGAGATCTATGGCCGGGACTTTGCCTTCCTGCCCCGCTCCGAGGTGCTCAGCTTCGAGGAGATCGAGCGGCTCGCCCGGGTCTTCGTGGCCGAAGGTGTCGAGAAGCTGCGGGTCACCGGCGGTGAGCCACTCGTCCGGCGCGACCTGCCCGATCTGATCGCGATGCTGGCGGCCCTCCGCCGCGCGGATGGCGGACCGCTCGACCTGACCCTGACCACGAATGGATCGGCCCTGCGCCCGCTGGCGGGCCTCTTGCGCGACGCCGGCCTGGGTCGGATCACCGTCAGCCTGGACTCGCTCGACGACGCGACGTTCCGGGCGATGAACGGCATCGACTATCCGGTCGCCAGGGTGCTCGACGGGATTGCGGCGGCGACAGAATCTGGCTTCGGACCGCTCAAGATCAACATGGTCGTGCGGCGCGGGATCAACGAGACCAGCATCCTGCCAATGGCTCGCTGGGCTCGGCGCGAAGGCCACATCCTCCGCTTCATCGAATACATGGACGTGGGCCACTCGAACGGCTGGCGTCTTGACGAGGTCGTGCCGGCCTCGGAGATCGTCGGGCTGATCCACGCCGAGCTCGGCCTCGAGCCTCTTCCGCCCAACTACACCGGCGAGGTCGCCGACCGCTGGTGCTATCGGGACGGTGACGGCGAAGTCGGCGTCATTGCTTCGGTCAGCCAGCCATTCTGCAGTTCCTGCACGCGGGCGCGCCTGTCGGCCGAGGGCAAGCTCTACACCTGCCTGTTCGCCCTCGACGGGACGGACCTGCGCGGGCCTCTGCGCGACGGCGCAGCGGACGCGGAGCTGACCGCCGCAATTCGAGCGGTCTGGCGGGTTCGGGCCGACCGCTACTCCGAGCTGCGCTCCGAGGCCACCGCCAACCGGCCGCGAATCGAGATGTTCGCGATCGGCGGTTAGCGTTGCCGGGTCACTGTCGGCGGTTCGGGCTGCGGGCACGGACCGGGGCTCGGGCCGCGCGGCAGCGCCTCGCATCACTGTTCTCCACCGGATGTCCACAGGCATGGTGGATTGGTGGAAACGGTCGGCGCATTCTCCGATAACTCGTGGATAACGCCGTTGCCATTGGCCGTTGATCCGGCCATGATTCGTCTTGCCCGAAGGGGCCATCCGAAAACGGAAGCTCGCGATCACATCAAGGGCATTCGTCGAACGACCGGTCGCTTTGGGCGCTTCCCTACCCGCCACGCGGCCCTCGGGCCCGCGCTCGACGGGGATCGCCCGAATGGACGTGATCGGCATCCCGGTGTCGATACTCCGCTCGGGCGATCGAAGCGTCTGGGGCCGGCCGCCAGCGCCCCGGGCACGCTGCCAGGCATTCCCCCGCCCACGGAGGCCCGGGATCAACGGTCGCGCGGCTCGCTAGACTCCGCTGATGACCGAGCCCGATCGCAGCCGACCAATCCCCCCAGGCGAACAGCCCGCCCGGCTCACTGCGCTCGAGGCCGCGGTGCGGAGCCGGACCAACCTCGTCCCCCGGCTCGGGATTGTCCTGGGCTCGGGGCTGGGCGGCCTGGCCGACGAGCTCGCCGGTCCCGTGGCGATCCCGTTCGATGAGCTGCCCGGCTGGCCCGCGGCGACGGCCCCCGGTCACGTGGGCCGGCTGATCCTGGGACGCCTCGACGGGGTGCCGGTTGCGATGCTGCAGGGCCGGCTTCACCTCTATGAAGGCAACGATCCGGGGCTGGTCGTCCAGCCGGTCCTGTTGATGGGCCGGCTGGGAGCCAGCACGGTCGTCCTGACGAACGCCGCCGGCGGCCTCAACCCGGCCTATGCCGCCGGGACCCTGATGTTGATCGCCGATCACATTAACCTGACCGGCCGAACCCCCCTCCTCGGCCCGAATGCCGACGAGATCGGGCCGCGTTTCCCGGACCTGACCGATGTCTATGCGCCGGCCAACCGCGAACGGCTCCATGCCGCGGCCGAGGCGGAAGGCACCAGCCTGGAGGAGGGCATCTACGTCGGGCTCCTCGGCCCAACCTACGAGACTCCAGCCGAGGTGCGAATGTTCCGGGGGCTGGGCGGTGATGCGGTGGGCATGTCGACCGTGCTCGAGGCGATTGCCTGTCGCTGGGCGGGGATCGAGGTCGCCGGCATCTCGCTGGTCACGAATCCCGGCGCCGGCTATTCCGGCGAGCCGCTCAACCACGAGGAGGTGCTGGCCGCCGGCGCGGCCGCCGGACCGCGCCTGGCCCGGGTGATCCGACGCTTCCTCCGCGAGCTGCCCTGACCGCCGGGGTCGTGGCCGTGCGCCGATTCAAGCGGCTGTTTGCGGTCCGAAACGCGGTCGCCGGTCGCCTCTTGGCTGCAGCGACACCCAGGCCTGGCTCGGGGCTGCCGCGCGACGCCGGCTCAGTCCGAGCGTCAAGCCTGCGACCTGGGACGAGCGGACTACACTTCCCAAACGATGACGGCCGAGACGACCCCCGCCCCAGTGGCTACCCCGGCACCCGTTGATGCGCCCGCAACGCCCGCCCGCGAGAAGACGGGGATTCCTCGTAACCCGGGTCGCCACGAGCTGGGGATGCGCGCGACCCTCCTCTTTCCCGACCGCGAGATCGTCGAGCGCTACTACGTCCCGTTGATCTACACGGCCTGTCGGACCTGTTACTCCGAGCTGGCGCCGGACGAGATCTTCCGCCGGGCGGTCGACGGCCAGATCGACCCGGCCAAGCAGCGCAAGCTGATCCAGGGCGTGATTGAGTCGGGCCATGGCAGCACGATCGAGCACATCGTCTTCACCTTCGGGATCAGCGGCGTGTCCAGGACCCTGAGCCACCAGCTCGTCCGCCACCGGGCCGGCGTTGCGTTCGACCAGCAGAGCCAGCGCTACGTGACGTTCAAGGGCGCCTCGACGATGCTGCCGAGCACGCTGGCCGAGGCAGAACCAGATCTCCGGCGACGCTACGAAGACCAGATCGACGGCTCAATGGACCTCTACGGGGACCTCGTTGCCGCCGGTATTCCCGGTGAGGATGCCCGCTTCGTCTTCCCCAATGCCACCCGTACGAACCTGGTCATGACCACCAACCTGCGCGCCCTGATCCACATGTCGGGCCTCCGTCTGTGCACGATGGCCCAATGGGAGATCCGCCGGCTGTTCCAGCTGATCCGCCATGAGATCTTCGATGTGAGCCCGTTCCTGGGCAGCTTCCTCGCCCCGAAATGCGTGGCCCTCGGCTATTGCGATGAGATGGGCAACCGCGACGAGCACTGCCCGATCCGCCCGCACAAGGACAATGTCCTGGGCGCCTGGGCGGACAAGGCGAAAGCCGCTCGAGCCGCCGGCCGGGAGCTGCCCGTCGCCTGACCCGGCGCGGGCCGCGCCGCAGACCCTGACCCGGACTCGCCGTGGAATGGCGCGCCGGGCTGAGCCTCAGTCAGGGCTTCGGCAGGGGACTGACCTCGACGAGCTCGCGGCGCCAGGTGGGGGGTTCGAAGGCGGATCCGAAGCCATCCGTCTTGCCCACGATCCGGCCGTCGCGGAACTCGAACAGGCTGATATTCCGCCAGGGCACGCCATCACCGTAATCGGCAGTCCAGACCGCGGCGACCAGGCTCGGCCCGCCGATGATCCGGTGGACGAGGACCCGCGGCAGCGTGGGCGTTCGGGCGACGACCGTCTCGATCGAGGCCCGGCCGCGGATGATCTCGCCGCTGCCCGGCCAGGACCACTCGGCATCCTCGACCAGGTCGGCCACGATCGCGCCCACGTCGCGGGCGTTGATCGCGGCGAAATAGCGCTCGACCGCCGACCGCTCGATTCGTCCGTCCCCTGGGTCCAGGTGATCCATCAGCACAACCTCAGTCGTCGTCGGCAGACGGCAGGCAACGGCCGTCATCGCAGGGCCTGCTCGAGACCTCAGGCATCGCCCGTGGCCTCGCCCAAATCCTCGCCCGGGCCCTCGCCCCGGCCCCCACCTGCGGCTGCGCCGCGAGGCGTGTCCTCGCCCTCGAGGGCATATGCAACCGCGCCGTCGAGGCTCATCGCCCGGCCCTCGGCCGCATAGCGCTCGAGATCGGCCGCCGACAGCAGACCGCGGGTTGTCGGGACCGAGTTTGCCTCGTCAAGGTCGTCGACCAGGCTCGACAGGTTGGCACCCGTCGTCACGGCGAGGGCCCGGGCCGCGCCATGAAGACGAGCGGCCCGGGGCAGGTCACGCCTCGCTGCGGCCAGGGCCGAGTAGTCGTCCAGCACCAGGGTCAGCGCGGAGGCATCGCCCGCGGCCTCGAAGTGGCGCATCGCCGGCCGAATGTGGACGGCGGCCTCGTCCGTCTCCTTCGCCCGCAGGAGGGCCGTGCCCAGCATGTGGTGCGACCAGGCGACCATCGTGTCGTCGCCGGCCGACTCGAACAGCTTGAGGGCCTCGCGGAAGCTCGCCACGGCGGGGTCGCTCTGGAGGTGGAAGTGATACCAGTTGCCGATCGCCCAGATGGCGTTGCCGGCGCCGTGATCGTCACCCAGCTTCCGGTAGATCTCGAGAGCCTCCTCCATCAGGTGGAGGCCCTGCCGATCCGGATCGACCGTTGACGACTCGGCCGGTCCGGCGGCGAAGACGTACGAGAACGATGCGTTGTACAGGGCATTCGCGATCTCGGCCTGGTCGCCGGTCGAGCGCCAGAGCTCGAGCGCCTCGGCATAGAATCCGGTCATCGCGTCCAGATCCGCCTGCCACCAGGCGATTCCGCCGAGGGCCTCCATCAGCCGCGCCCGGAGGGCCGGATCGTCCCGCGACCACGGCTCCGCAGCGATCCGCTCGAGACGCCGCCGGCCTTCGACGAGATAGCCGCGCTTCTGCCAGAAGCGCCACAGTGCGAAGCCGAGGCGGATGGCCAGCCCCGGGTCGTTCCGGCCGGTGGCCCACTCGAGTGCCGAACGCAGGTTGTCGTGCTCGATATCGAGGCGATCGAGCCAGCTCCGCTGCTCGCCCCCGGACAGCTTTCCGGCAGCTTCCTCGGCCAGGGCCAGGAAGGTCCGGGCGTGGCGTTCCCGGATCGTGTCGGCATCGCCGCCGGCGGCCAGCTGCTCGGCTGAGAATGCCCGGATCGTTTCGAGCATCCGGAAGCGCGGTTCGCCGGCGACCACCTCGGCCCGGACCAGGCTCTGGTCGACGAGGGCGCCGATGCCGTCGAGGACGTCGGTCCCGAGCTCGTCGGCGGGGCCACAGATCGCCTCGGCCATCTCGAGGTTGCACCCCGCAGTGAAGACGGACAGGCGCCCGATCAGCCGCCGGCCGGAGTCTTCGAGGAGCTCATAGCTCCAGGCGATCGCACCGCGCAGCGTCTGCTGCCGTTCGGGGAGGTCGCGGGCACCGCCGGCCAGCATGGCCAGCTGGTCGCGGAGCCGTTCGAGGATCGAGTCCGGCGGCAGGAGCTTGACCCGGGCTGCGGCCAGCTCGATGGCCAGGGGCATCCCCTGCAGTCGAGCAACGATCCCGGCAACCGCCGCGGCGTTCTCGACCGTCAAGCGGAACGCCGGCTTGACCGCGGTCGCCCGAGCGACGAACAGGCGGACTGACTCGTAGCGGTTGAGCGTGGCCGGGTCTGGGACCCGCAGCTCATCGGGCAGCAGCGCCCGCCCATAGGCTCCGAGGGAGGACGGATCCGGCGGCGTCGGCAGGCCGGGGACCGGGTACTCCTGCTCGCCCGACACGCGGAGGGCGGCTCGACTCGAGACGATCAACTTCAGCTCGTTCGTTGCCCGGAGAAGCTCTCCGACCAGCGGCGCGGCATCGACCACCTGCTCGAAGTTGTCCAGGACGAGCAGGATCTTGCGGGAGCCAATCCAGTCGGCCAGGCGGTCGCCGATCGCAACGCTGGCGTCCTCGATGAGCCCGAGGACTGCGGCGATCGTCGGTCCGACGAGGGCCGGCTCGCGAATCGGTTCGAGGGCGACGAAGTAGACGCCATCGGGGAAGTCTGCGGCGACCATCGCCGCGAGCTGGAGCGACAGGCGGGTCTTGCCCGTCCCGCCCGGGCCGGTCAGGGTGAGCAGCCGGGCCGTGCCCAGCATCGCGCCGGTCTCCTCGAGCTCGGCGGCCCGGCCGACGAACGAGGTCACCTGGGTCGGCAGGTTGTTGGGCCGGGTGTCGAGCGACCGGATCGGGCGCGGATCGGACGCCAGGCCATCGATCTCGAGGATTGCCAGCCGCTCGGGGCGGAGGTCCTTCAGGCGGTGTTCGCCCAGGTCACGGGTGCGTACGCCGGCCGGCAGCCCGTCGCCAAGGAGGGAGACGGTCGCCGCAGACAGGACGACCTGGCCGCCATTGGCGGCAGCCGCGATGCGAGCCGCCCGATTCACATCGGTGCCGACATATGTGCCGGCGCTGACGACACCCAGGCCCGTATGGAGCCCGATCCGGACCCGAACCACCTCGACGCCGCGGGGGAAGTGGGCCGCCGCGAGCGCCCGTTGAGCGTCAACGGCGGCGGCGACCGCGGCCCGGGCCGCGGCGAACACGACGAAGAACGAGTCACCTTCGGTGCCGACCTCCGTCCCGCCGTGGGCGGCAAACGCGGCGCGCAGGAGTTCGCGATGCACGGTGAGCACGTCGCCATAGCCTTCGGGCCCAAGCTGCTGGACGAGCCTGGTCGAACCTTCGATGTCGCTGAACAGGAAGGTGAGGGTGCCGCTCGGCAGGGCTGGCGCGGAGTATTCGGTCATGGACTCCTGGCCCGACGCGGGGACCGGGCACTCTGGCCTGGTTTCCACCGTATACGATGGCAGAACACGGCCGGGCGTGATTGTCACCGGCTGGCTGGAGGGTGGAGCCGAGCGATGGCTGACCAGGATCAGATTGCCGACGAGCTTGCCGGCTTCGCCCTGTTCGCTGACCTGTCGACGCCGCAGCTCGAGGGCATCGTCCACGCCTTCGAAGAGGCCTGGTTCCAGGACGGCGAGCGGGTCCTCCGCCAGGGGATGACCGGCAGCGGCCTGTACCTGATCCTCGACGGCCAGGCGTCGATCAGGGTGGACGGCGAGGAGCGCGCCCGGCTGTCGCGGGGCGAATTCTTCGGGGAGGTCTCGATCCTCCTCGGCGAACCTCCCGTCGCCGACGTGGTCGCCGTCGGCACGCTGCGTTGCCTGGTCCTGGCCGGCCCTGCGGTCGAGAAGTTCCTGCACGATCACCCCGCCCTGATGTACCGCATGCTGCAGGCCTCGGCGCGACGACTCCGGAACGCGAACCGGTGGCGGAGCTGACCGAGCGCCCGTTCCCGCCGGGCGACTATCCACTGGTCGTCGTCGGGAGTGGGCCGGGTGGCCTGCAGGTTTCGTCGGCCCTGGGTGGGTTGGGGATCCGGCATGCGCTCCTGTCGGCCGACGAGCAGCCCGGCGGCATGTTCCGGCGTTGGCCGTTCTTCCAGCGGCTGCTGTCCTGGACCAAGCCCTACGCGCCGGTCGCTCGCGCGACGCGGGCCTACGAGCGCTACGACTGGAATAGCCTGATCCCCGAGTCGGACGAACACCGGGCGGTGATGGTCGGGCTGATGGACGGCACGTCCTACTTCCCGAGCCGGCCTGAGATGCAGGCAGGCCTCGAGGCGTTCACCAGCCGGACGAACCTCAAGGTTCGTTTTGGCTGTCGCTGGACGGGGACCAGCCGGCTGGACGACGGACGTTTCATCCTTGAGACGACCGATGGCGAGTACACGGCCGGAACCCTGGTGATCGCTGTCGGGGTCGCCGAGCCATGGCGTCCGACGAGCCCGGGGATGGAGCTGGCCGCCCATTACGCCGACACCCAGCCGGTCGAGACCTATGCCGACAAGCGGATCTTCATCGTCGGCAAGCAGAACTCGGGCTTCGAGCTGGCGAGCGGGATGCTGCCCTGGGCGAAGCGGATCATCATCGCCTCGCCTTCGCCGGCCCGGCTGTCGGTCAACACCCATTCGCTCGTCGGGATCCGGGCGCGCTACCTCCAACCCTACGAGGATCATGTCCTCGGCGGTGGCGTGGCGATCCTCGACGCGGGGATCGAACGGATCGAGCCTGGGAGCCCCGGCGACGCCCCGTTCCGGGTGGTCACCAGGCGATCGTCGGACTCGGTCGAGATGGCCTTCGATGTCGACGCCGTGATCGCCGCGACGGGCTTCGTGGCGCCCCTGCTCGATCTGCCGGACCTGGGCGTGGCAACCTTCGGCCAGAGCCGGCTGCCCGCCCAGACGCCGTTCTGGGAGAGCGCCACCATGCCCGGCGTGTTCTTCGCGGGCACGATCGGGCAGGGCTCGGGCGGCCTGAAGAAGCATGGCATCCCATCGAACTCGGGCGCCGTCCAGGGCGCTCGCTACAACGCTCGGGTGCTCGCCCGCCACATCGCCACGACGCGCTTTGGCGTGAAGCTCGAGCGGCCCACGCTGGCGCCGGCGAGTGTCGTGGAGTTCCTGCTCGACGAGCTGACCCAGGGGCCCGAGCTGTGGCATCAGCGGGCCTATCTCGGCCGCGTCCTGAGCCTCGATCCGGACGATGGGATCCGCGACGAGGGGATCCTGCCGCTGGCCTGGTTCGTCGACGCCGGCGGCCCCGACGCGGTCGCGGCCACCCTGGAGACCGATGGAACCGGGGCGGTCTACCCGGTGATCTACCTGCGCCGGGGGGGATCGGTCAGCGAGCACGCTCTCGAGGCACACCCCCTGCTCGACTACCGCACAGCATCTGCGCGCTCGGCTCTCGCCTCGATCCTCGCCCCGGTCCTCGGTGGAAGCTCCATCCCTCTGGCCAGTAGTTAGCCCTCTGCGGCTAAGTGACGCATAATCACCCGTTGACGGCTAACTCCTGCAGAATTAGCCTGTCGCGGTGAACTCTTCGCCGGCCATCGTCGTCTTCGGTGACGTGATCCATTCACGGCTCGACCCGGCCGGGTCGTCGGCCTGGCTCCGCGCGCTCTGTGCCGAGCTCCAGGCCGCCCACGCCGCCGAGGCCCTGGCAGCCTTCGGCTTCACCCAGGGCGACGAGCTCCAGGGCCTCCTGCGCCCCTACGCCGATCCGATCGGCGTCGTCCTGCGAGCCGCGTTGGCCGAAGGCGCCCGGCCGATGCGCTGGGCGATCGCCGTCGGCGCCGTCGAGTCGGGGCGCGGACCCGCAACCGAGCGAACCGGGGAGGCGTTCGTCGTGGCCCGGGCCGCGCTCGAGGAGACCCGCCGGCAGCACTCCAGCCTGCGGATCGTGACCGGCGTCCCGACGGTGGATGTCCTGCTCGACGACCTGGCTCCCGTGCTGGGCAGTGCGCTCGAGAACCTGACCCCCACCCAGCGTCGGGTTGCCGGTCTGATCCTCGTCGAGGGCTTGCGCCGCTCCGAGGTCGCCGACCGGCTGCAGGTCAGCCGGGCCACGGTCTCGGTCACGGCGAGCCGCGGCGGGGTACCCTCCCTCGAACGGTTGTCGCGGGTGATCCGGAACCTCGTGGAGCGGAGCCGGGCAACCGAGCTGGTCAGCTGATGTCGGATACGGCGATCCTCCTTGTCGCCCTCGCGATTCTCGCCCATCTGGTGGCGGACTTCGTGTTCCAGACGGACGCGATCGCCGAGGCGAAAGCGGCCGTGGACGGTCGAGCCTGGCAGGGGTTGGGGATCCATACGGCCATCGTGGCGGCCTGCCTCCTGCCCTTCGTTGCCGCGTACGGTCAGCGCGGGCTGGCCTACCTCGTCGTCGTTAGCGCGGCGCACGCCGCCATCGACCGGACGAAAGTGCTCCTCAATCGGCGGGCCATCGCCGCGAGCAACACCCGGCCGGCTGCGACCACCCTGCCGGCGAGCGGCCCGGGCCTCGATCCGGGTAGTGGATCGGCGGACGCCGTGGCCACTCCGGCGACCGAGCACGCAATGGCGCCGGCTCCCGAGGCACCGGATGCGCCCGGCGATCGCGCCTGGACGCCCTTGCCGGCGATGCTCTTCCTGGCCGACCAGGCTGCACATTTCGTCGTCATCATCGTCGGAGCCAGCGTCCTGCTGCTGGGCCAGCCCACCCTGACCGCCTGGAAAGACGCCGTCCACGCAGTCGGCGGCCACCTGCTTCCGGTTGCCCACCAGGTGCCCGCCCTGGTGGTGCTCGTCGTCCTGCTCGACCTGGCCATCATCAACATCCGGGGCGGCGTCTTCCTGGTCGGAACGCTCCTTGCTCCGCGGGGCTTCAGCAGCGGGTCCGAGCCCGGTCCGGAGCGGGTCGGAGCAACGATCGGCGTCCTCGAGCGGCTGATCGTGTGTGTCCTGGTGCTGGCCGGCCAGTCGGCCGCGATCGGCTTTGTCATCGCGGCCAAGACCCTGGCGCGCTTCCGCCAACTCGACGACCGCCACTTCGCCGAGTACTACCTCGTGGGCACCCTGGCCAGCGTCACCCTCGCCCTAGCGACCTCCCTCGTGGCGACTGCAGCAATCGGTGCCGCGCTTCGCTGACAGCCGCGTTGCGCTGATCGCGGACGCGAAGTGCCCTCCCTCCAGTTCTTGACAGTTTCCGGCACCAGACGCCGTACGGCGACAACGGGACCCGTTTCGCGGGAATTGAGCTGCTCCAAGGGACTAGTCCGTGCGTGAAGCACGGCGCAATCCCACAACGGGGGCATCGATCGACCCCAACTTCGACCATAAGGCGGCTGCTGGCGGAATTTGTCACGAGACAGCGCCGACGGCAGCGGTCAGCTCGGCGCTCGTCGCGCTGCGCGTTGCACGCTTCCGAGTCGAGCCCTCAAACCAGCTTGCGCGGGATCGTCTCGGCCCAGTTGCCGTGGTGGAACGGTGACCCGTCGAGGGTGACATCGAAGTCCACCGTCAGGTCGAACTCGGTTTCGGTCGAAGTCATCAGGCCGTTCGCCCGGACGCTGATCGCGCGCCCGTCCTGGTCCAGCCGATAGACGACCTCCGTGCGCATCCGGGCATGGGCCGGGTCGCCGTCGGAGGCGGTCATCTCGAGGAGCTCGGATGAATACAGGGTCGTGCCGTCGGGCAGGACGGTCGTCGCACCGCTCCCCGTCGTCACCGTGACGGTACCGGCCAGGACGTCCTCGCGGATCTGCCAGACGGCGGCATCCTCGGCGTCGCGTGAACCGGCGTCGGGCAGTCCGGCGGACTCGGTGCGGAATGCCGGAGTCGGCAGCCCGGCCTCGGCCGGGATCGTTGGCAGCATGAGGTACGACCGCCCGAGGTGGACCGTGAGCTCGCCTCGGTAGGGCGACGGCCAGATCACCGGCCAGTAGGCCGACGCGACCGACAGCCGGATCCGATGGCCGGGCGCGAAGCGGTAGCCGGTGGCCCGCAGCAGGATCGAGAACTCGACGATCTCGCCGGGCGCGAGCGGCTCGGCCCCGATGCGGCCGGTGCGGTGGGTGAGGTTGTGGATCCCGGCCGTCACCTGGGCAATCGTGCCGTCCGGGGCAACGTCGCTGAGGCGGACCACGGCGCTGGCCACGGGCATCGTCGAGCTGAGCCTGAGGTGGGCGACCGGGACGTCGAACAGGTGGAGTGGCTCCGTCAACGGCTCGCTCGTCCAGCCCGGCAGGAGGGCCTCATCGGGCCGCAGGTCGCGGGCCAGTCCATTCGGCGGCCAGCCGGCGCCCCAAGACAGCGATGACGCCGTGCCGATTGTCGGCCGATGGACGACTACGGCGCGACCGGCCGCCGGGCGCGACGCCGTCAGACCACCGGCGAGGCTCAGGTGGAGGATCCGGACAGGACTGGTTGGGATGGTGAGTGGCTCGCTCCTCCAGCGGCCCGGCCATGCCGCCGGGAAGGCCTCGGGCGGCGCGTAGTCGCGCTCGAAATAGGTCAGCGCTGGTTCGTCCATCACGCCGTTTTCGACCCCCTTGAGCCAGTGGTCGAAGAACCGGACGACCTCGTGGAGCCAGTCAATGTTGGGGCCCGGATAGGCCTCGTCGGGCAGGGCGTGGACCCAGTTCCCGATCAGGGCGCGGCGCGGCGCGTTCCGGCAATTCTCGAGCATCCGCAATGCGGAATTGACGTAGCCGTCCATCCAGCCGCCGATCAGGAAGACCGGGACGACCAGCGTCTTCCAGCCCGGCGCCAGTGAACCTTGTCGCCAGTAGGGACCGTCGAGCTGCTGGCGGAGCCATTCGAAAAGCCAGACCGGCGTCTTCTCCAGGCGCTCGTGCCACTCGCGCTCCCAGGCCTCGCCGCGATAGGCCGGCCGGGCGGGCAGAGCGTTCGAGCCGACCATGCTGACCGCGTACTGGCTCAGCTCGCTGGCGGTCACGCAGCCGCCGATGTAGTGGACGTCGTCGGTATAGCGGTCATCGGACGCATAGACCGGCACGATCGCCCGGAGGTGGGGTGGCCGGAGCATCGCGACCTGGATCGCGGTGAAGCCGCCGTAGCTGATCCCCCACATCCCGACGTTGCCGTTGGACCAAGGTTGGGCCGCCAGCCACTCGACCGCATCGTAGCCGTCGAGAGTCTCCTGGGCGGTGTACTCGTCGAGGGCGATCCCGGGACTGCTGCCGGTGCCCCGCACGTCGAGGCGGCAGAAGGCGTAGCCGCGGGTGGCGAGCCAGCGGCCGCGGGCCTCGTCAATTGCCCAACGCCAGTCGTCCTTGCGGTAGGGGATCATCTCGAGGACCGCCGGAACGCGTTCCGCGGGTGCATCGGCCATCGGGATCGGCAGCCAGAGGTTGGCCGACAGCTCGAGCCCGTCGCGGACCGGAATCCGGACGTCGCGCCGGACCTCGACCCGATGGCGCGGCTCAGAGGCCGGCCGTTCGTCGTCCATTGGCCGAGTCTAGCGAGGCGCACGGGGGCATCGCCAGCGCGACGCGCCGCCCGGGACGTACGATCCGGCGATGACCGATCCGGATCCCACCGAATCGCCCTGGCGCCGGCGCTCGCGCCGGCTGGTCTATGAGAACGCCTGGGTAAGCGTGCTCCACGATGAGGTCGACCGACCCGACGGTCAACCGGGGGTCTACGGGGTGATCCACTTCCAGAACCACGCCGTGGCGATCGTCGCGATCGACGATCGGGAACGGGTCGTCCTCGTCGGCCAGTGGCGCTACACGATCGACGCCTACTCGTGGGAGCTGCCCGAGGGCGGCGTGCCGGCCGGCGAGGCGCCCCTGGCCGGGGCCCAGCGCGAACTGCGCGAGGAGACCGGCCTGCAGGCCCGCGAGTGGCAGGAGGTCGCCCGAATCGCCGTCTCGAATTCGGTGACCGACGAGCTCGGGACGATCTTCCTCGCGACCGACCTTCGCGAGGGCGAGGCTGCCCCCGACGGGACCGAGGACCTGCGCCTGCGCTGGGTCGACTTCAATGAGGCACTGACGATGATCGACGACGGCCAGGTCACGGATCTGCTGACGATCGCCGCCCTCGAGCGGGTCGGGCGGCTGCGCCGATGACCGCCACGCTCCACGTCCTGCGCGTCTTCGTCGATCCGGCCGGCGAGCACGGCAATCGGCTGGGCGTCTTCCTCGACGGGAGCTCGATCCCCGAAGCAGGCCGACAGGCCGCCGCCGCGGAGCTTGGGTTCAGCGAGACCGTCTTCGTGGACGACGCTCGAACCGGCCGGATCCGGATCTTCACACCCGG
>JADGQK010000163.1 GCA_017881915.1 Chloroflexota bacterium
TTCACCATGATCCGGCCCTGCTGGATCTTCTCGAGATGGTTGATGCAGCGGATGAAGGTGGTCTTGCCCGAGCCCGACGGGCCGCACACGACCACCACCTCGCGTTGTTTGACCGTCATCGAGACGCCCTTGAGCACCTCATTCCGGCCGAACCACTTGTGCAGGTCGGTGACCTCGACCACGTTGGCAGTGCCCGCCAGCGGGACCCCGCCGACGGCCTCGAGCAGGTTGGGGTGTTCGACCTGGTCCATCAGTGGCCGCTCGCGGTCGGGCCGCGGAAGCCCATCATCCGGGCGCGCAGCCCGGGGCCCTCGGCGGCGGCGCCGGGCGTGCCCTTTGCCAACCGGCGCTCGATCCACGACTGGATCACGCCCCAGATCGTGGTCAGCAGCAGGTACCAGACGGCAGCGGCGAGGAAGAACTCGAACGGCGCGAAGTGCTGGTTCTGCTTGATGTTGAAGGTTTCATAGAGCTCGACCACGCTCAGAACAAAGAGCAGCGACGTGGTCTTGAGCATGTTGTTGAACTCGTTGCCGAGCGGCGGAATGATGACCCGCGCCGCCTGGGGCAGGACGATCCGGCGCATCGCCTTGCCCGGGGTCATGCCCAGGGCGCGGGCCGCCTCCATCTGACCGGGGTCGACCGCCAGGATGCCGGCTCGCACGATCTCGGCCATATAGGCTCCCTCGTTCAAACCCAGGGCAACGGTCCCAGCCTGGACGGCTCCGTCGATGGTTAGTGGCCCGATCGTAATGTCCGGC
>JADGQK010000164.1 GCA_017881915.1 Chloroflexota bacterium
AAAAAAGAACGTGAGCTGGACGACGAGCGGCGTGCCGCGGAAGAGCCAGACATAGATGTTGGCGATCCAGCGGATCGGCCCCAGCTTCGCCATCTTGCCCAGCGCGGCGAAGATCCCCAGGATGACCCCGGCCAACTGGGCGACGATCGAAATGATCACCGTCAGGAGCAGGCCGCCGCCGATGTGGCCGTCAGGCTGGAAGATGGCCTCGAAGAACAGGTTCCACTGGTAGTGGTAGCTGGACTTCCCCGAGGAGCAGCCCGCCAGGAGGAGGCCAAGGACGACCAGCACCCCGACCGCAACGACGGACCGGGGTGCTCGGATCGAGCAGGTGCGGCGCAGCTCAGTCACGAGCCGGATCGCCCTGGTTGGTGGTGGCTACTTCAGCTTGTTGAGCGTCCCGGCGTCGGTGGCCGTGACAGCCCCGGAGTCGTCGCCGTACTTCTTCAGGATGTTCAGGTAGGCGCCGTCGTTGATCATCGAGACGAGGGCCTGCTGGACCGCGTCACGCAGCCCGGTGTTGCTCTGGGGGACGCTGATCCCCTCGAACGCCGGTTGGAGAGGGGCGATGCCCGACAGGGCGAACTGGTCGGGATGCTGGACGGTGTAATAGCCGGCCACTGGCGAGTCGGCGAAATAGGCGTCGACCTGGGTCGCCTGGAGTGCGAGAAGGGCGTCGGAGTCCTTGCCGAACGACTTGATGTTGATCGCCGCGAGGTTCGCCTTGGTACATGCGGCAGACAGCCCCTGGCCCTTGTAGTCGCCGGTGCCCTGGAGGTAGTCGATCTCGGTCGTGCCGGTCTCGGCAGCGATCTTCTTGCCGCACAGGTCGTTCTGGACCTTGATCCCGGTCGGATTGCCGGCTGCGACCACGAACGACTGGCCGGCCTGGAAGTACGGAATCATGTCGACCTGCTTGATCCGGCTGGTCGTGATGTTCTGGGCGCTGATGATGATGTCGCACTTGCCGGTGGTCACGGCCGCGATGATCGTGTCGAACACCGAGTTCTGGATGACCGGCGTCACGCCCAGCCGCTTGGCGATCTCCTGGCCGATCTCGATGTCCGAGCCAATCGGGCTGGCGTTCGCATCAAAGAACTCCTGGGGCGGATACGGGATGTCCGAGCAGATCACCAGCTTGTCGGCGAAGGCGAGCTGGCCGGACGGCACCGGGATGATCGACGCGGCAGGCGCCGTGCTGGCCGCAGTGCTTGGGGCGACACTTGCCGGCGCGCTCGGGGCAACCGCCGAGGGGGCAATGCTGGGCGCAGCCGGTGATGGCGTCGCAGCCGCCGTGGTACAGGCGGACAGGGTGATGGCTAACGCCGCGACCGCGGTGGCGGCAGTGCGTAATGAACGCATGCGAGATCTCCTCCAACGAAACAGGCGCAATCAACGCAGGTGAGCGTCCTGCAGGATCCTCCCACCCTGCCGACATAGACTGCAGCGTATCATCGCGTGTGTCCACGGAGGGTGATTCCAGCACGCCGGCCGCGAGGCGACCCAGCGTTGACGGAAGACGAACCAATGCCGCACACGGATGGAGTCCTCGTCGCAAGTGAACAGCGGCGAACGTGAACGTGGGGCAGGGGCGCTGCGACCGGATCGCGGCCTGATCGGCCTCCGCAACGGACACCTGATTGCCACGATTCCGGTCCGTGATCGAAATCGGGCCCAGGCGTTCTACATGGACGTCCTGGGCTTGGAGTTCGAGGCAGCGTCGATCGCCGGCGTCCTCCTGCGAGCCGATGCCGAGCGGATCCTCCTGTTCGAGAGCAGCGCCCCACCGCCCGCGCAGACCCTCGTGGGTTTCGAAGTCGAGCAACTCGAGCCGGTGATCGCCGAGCTCACGGAGCGGGGGGTCATCTTCGAAGACTACGACTACCCGACGCTTCGGACGGTTAACCAGATCGCCTGGATCGGCCCGGAACGGGCGGCCTGGTTTCGCGACAGCGAGGGCAATGTCCTGTCGATCAGCGAACCGTGGCGGACGGACCGAGCCGGATCCTGATCGCGGGCTGCTGACCTGCCCCCTGGCGCGAGGCCCTGTACGATTTCCTAGTCGCATGTAGGAGATCGACGCTGGACAGCATCGTCACGAACATGCCCCTCGGGGCGGACCTCGGGATCTTCGTCATCAGCCTCGGCGCCGGGTTGGTCGGAGCGCTGGCCGGTGTAGGCGGCGGACTCTTCGTGGTGCCGGCGCTGACCCTGGCCTTCGGGGTCGATATCCACCTGGCCATCGGGGCCAGCATCGTCAGCGTCATCGCGACGAGCTCGGGATCGGCCGCCGCCTACGTGCGTGATCGGATGACCGACCTCCATATCGGCATGTTCCTCGAGCTCGCGACGACGACCGGCGCGATCGGTGGGGCCCTGCTTGCATCGGTCGTCGCACCGGACTTCCTGTTCATCCTCCTCGGGCTGGTCCTGCTCGCTTCGGGCGGGCTGCAGCTCGTCCGACTTGCCGACCAGCCCGCCGCGGCGGTCGCGGCGTCGCCCCTGGCCGTGCGCCTGCGCCTGTTCGGCTCGTACCCCGACCGGAACGAAGGTCGGACCGTGGCCTACGCGGCCCAGCGGATCCCGCTCGGTTTCGTCCTCATGGGGTTGGCCGGGCTCATGTCGGGCTTGCTGGGGATCGGCTCCGGCGCGCTCAAGGTCCTGGCCATGGACGCCGCGATGGGACTGCCGATCAAGGTCAGCTCGGCAACCAGCAACTTCATGATCGGGGTCACTGCGGCGGCCTCGGCCGGGATCTACCTCAGCCGAGGCGACGTCGACCCACGGATCGCCGCTCCGGTCGCCCTCGGCGTCCTGGGCGGCGCCGTCGTCGGCGCCCGGATCCTGCCCCACCTCTCGAACGGGGCGGTCCGGCGGATCTTCGTGCCGGTGCTGGTCCTGATCGGTCTGCAGACCCTGGCCCGCGGCCTCGGGCTCCTCTGATGACCGCTGAGCGGTTCCGGGTTTGGGTCTCGACCGTCCTGATCGTCGGGGTGGGCGTGAGCGCTGCACTTGTAACCGCTGGCTTCGTGAGCGGGTTGATCGTCGGCTGGACCGGCTCGCTGGTGGGCGCGGCACCCGGGACCGCTGCCCCGACGGACTTCTCGGCCATGCTCGCCGGGCTCGGCGCGCTGCGGCCGATCGCCCTCGCCCAGGCTGGCCTGCTCGTCCTGGTCGCCACGCCGGTCATCCGGGTCGCCGTGTCGCTCGTCGCATTCGTGCTCGAGCGTGACCGTCTCTACGCGGCGGTCACGGCAGCCGTCCTCGGGCTGCTCCTGTTGAGCCTGCTGGTGGTCCGCTGAGAGATCAGGGAACCACGATCGGGATCGAGGCGCTGAGCTTCGAGCGGGATTCATGCATCGTCAGCGTGTACGACCCGCTGCCGGGCGCGGCCACGTCGAAGCACACGCCCTGGTTGCGGATCGTCGCCCTGGGGCCCAGGGTCAAGGAGATCGCCGGGTTGCTGGCCGCCGTCGTCTTGTCCGGGGCCACGACGAAGCCCTGGTCGATGTAGGCGTAGTTGAGCGGATCGCTGCTGCTGGCGGTGCCCCACAGCACGATCGATACCTCGTTCTTCTTGAGTGGGATGAACTTGATCTTGTCCGAGTAGCCATAACACCCCGCCGGGATCAGGATCCCCTTGGTGATCGTGAACGAGGCGTACTTGCCCATCTTGATCGTGCCCGTCGCGGTCAGGGTGGTGGGTTGCTCGGACGTGGCCGTCGCGCCGCTCAGCGGAACGAGGGCCTGGTGCTCGTCCGGCGCGCCGAAGGCAAGGACCGTGTCGGCGACCACGAAGTCCTTGGGTGTCGTGATCTGGATCTGGGCCGTGGCCGTGGCGCCGACCGGCACGGCTCCCTGGCTGACGTAGCCGGGAATGAACTGGCCATTCCAGACGACCTTGAGGTCGTTGCCGATGCTGCTCGAATCGGTCTGGGCAGTGGACGTGTTCTGGAACGTGGCGTTGACCTTGAGGACGTGCTTGAGCGGGTCGTAGGTGCCGTCAGTCACGTGGATCACGTAGCCGCTCCACCAGACCGTCGAGTCGAGGGTGAATGCGGCCGGCGTCGGGACGGGCGTGGGCGTGGGCGTCGGGCTGGGGGTCGGCTTGATCGTCGGGCTGGCGCTCGCACTGGGCGACGGCGTAGCACTGGCTGGTGCTACAGAGGGGGCGCCCGACGCCGATTCGGAGGGCCCGGCGGCTGAGCCGGAACACGCGGCAACCAGCAGGCACAGGGCCACGAGGCCCGACAGCGGACGAGGTACGGACATTGGGCAGGTCCCCTTCGCGATCGATGCCGGTGTGGAACAGGCTCGTTGGCCCCAGCCCAGAGGCGATCTTTGGGTCCGGTCAGGATACGCGGCCGGGTCCTGCCCGGATCGGCGGGCTTGAGTAGGCAATCAGTCCGGCGCGACGCTCCAGCGGGCCTCGATCGGGGGCGGGGCCAGGAGGGTCTGGAGCACGACGCAGTAGCGCTCGGTCCGCTCCTTGAGCTTCTCGAGGCGTTCGGCGGGCACGGCGCCGGACAGGTCGAATCGGAGGCGGATCGCCTCGAAACCGACCGGTACATCGGCCGTTCCCAGTGTCCCGCGCAGGTCCAGGTCGCCTTCGACACTGACGGAGATGCCCAGGCCGTCGAGGCCCATGTTCGCGGCGACCATCTGGCAGGTGAGCTGCGCGCAGGCGGCGAGCGCAGCGAGGAGCAGGTCGCCTGAGCAGGCCGCGCTGCCGCTGCCGCCTACACCCGGATGGGCCCCCGCCGCGTAGAGCGCGCGCCCCAGGTCGACGGAGCAGCTCAGCGCGCCATCCGTCGTGCTGCCGGTTGCCCTGAGTGTGATCCGGGCCGCATCAGGTGCCTCACGGTAGCGCGCCTTGATCGGCTCCTGAATCTCGCGCAACGTCATCTGAGTCCCTCCGGCCATGGCTCGAGTCGTCCGGGCAAGGGTAGTCGCGAGCGCTGTCGTCGACCCGACACGCATTCGGTCCGCTGCCCGATTGACAACGATGCCCGCCCGCTCATGCTTGGCTGGAACCGCCAATCGACGTCAGGAGCACCGATGCCATGCCCCTCTATCTCGATACCCACAAGAAGATCCCCGGATTGACCGCCGAGGCCGTGGCCCAGGCCCACGCCGCCGACCTCGCCTGCCAGGGCAAGCACGGGGTGAACTACTACCGCTACTGGTACGACGAGGCGACCGGCAAGGTCTTCTGCCTGGTCGAGGCGCCCAGCCCCGAGGCGGCGATCGCCGTCCACCGCGAGGCTCACGGCCTGCTCGCCGACGAGATCGTCGAGGTCAAAGAGGGAGCGTAGCCAGGGCCTCGTTCGGGGTCATCAGGCGACCCTCGCGCCGGGCGGCCTCGTATCGATCGATGCCCAGTCGCCGCTCGAGGTCGGCCAGGTTCTGGTCATGGGCGGTGGCCGCCTGGGGAGGGACCATCGCGCGGATCGCCTCGCGGAGTGACTCGGCGGCGCCGTCGAGCCGGGCGGCGGCCTCGGGATCCTCGGTGGCGACCGCTCCGGCCAGGTTCTCCATCGCGCTCGCAAGGCCCGGCATGTCACCGAGGTCCTGGCGGATGGCCAGGCTGTGACGGAACAGCCCGCGAGCCCGGGCGGTCTCGCCGTCGGCCAGGGCCAGGTCCGCCAGGTGCGTCAGCATCCGCGCGACGCCGCGCTGGTCGCCCAACTCCTCAAGGATCGCCAGGGCCTCGACGTGGAGCGATCGAGCCCTCTCCCGCTCGCCCGCTCGACTGGCAGTCCGCGCGAAGGCGTCCAGGGCAAACGCCTCGGTCCAGCGATCGCCGAGATTCCGGATGGAGGCCAGGATCTCTTCCTCGAGATCCTGGGCGGCGACGAGGTCGCCCTCGCGCGCAGCGACGTCGGCCAGGTTGATCGACGCGAATGCCATCCCGCGCACGTCGCCGAGCTCACGGGTCAGGGCGATTGTCTCCTCGTAGAGCGCCCGAGCTCGTGCGTGATCACCGAGCTGCACCGCGGTATTGGCCAGGTTGTTGGCCGCGTAGGCCACGCTCTGCCGATCGCCGATCTGGCGGTGGATGGCCAGACTCGCTGCGTGGAAGGTCGAGGCAGCCTGGAAGTCGCCCTGCATGAACGCCAGGTTGGCGGCGCCGGTGAGCGCGTCGGCCCGCAGCGCTGAGACGTCCGCGCCCATCGTCTCCAGCATTCGCTCCAGCCAGCCGCGTCCCTCGGTGAGATGACCTCGGATCTCCCAGTAACGCCACAGTCCGGCCGCGATGCGCAGGCCGGATCGACCTTCGCCGGGCTGGTCCAGGCACCATTCGAGAGCGGCCCGCAGGTCGTCGTGCTCGTGGTCGAGGCGGCGCAACCACTCGGCCGGCTCGGGACCATGGAAGAAGGCCGGCGACGCCTCGTCGACGAGGGCGAGATACCAGTCCCGATGCCGGCGCAGCGTCGTATCGCCCTCGTCCGCTTCGACGAGCCGGCCCCGGGCGTAGTCACGGACCGTCTCGAGCAGCCTGAAACGGGCCTCGGCCAACGTCGGATCAGTGAGGACCAGCGACTTCTCGACGAGGCGGCCGAGCACGTCGAGGATGTCGATCGGATCGACGGGGTCGCCCGCGCACACTGACTCCGCCGCCTCGAGGGCGGCACCCCCAGCGAACACGGACAGGCGACGGAGGACCGCTCGTTCCGGCTCGGTCAGGAGGTCGTAACTCCAGTCGATCGTCGCTCGCAGCGTTTGGTGCCGGGCGACCGAAGTCCGGCTGCCGCCGGTCAGCAGGCGGAATCGGTCGTCCAGGCGGGCTGCGATCTGCTCGACCGGGAGAGTCCGGACGCGCGCCGCCGCGAGTTCGATGGCGAGCGGGATGCCGTCCAGGCGGCGGCACAGCTGGGCTACCGATTGCGCGTTCTTGTCGGTCAGCTCGAATGCCGGCTGGACTGCCCTGGCGCGCTCGACGAACAGCCGGCAGGCGTCGACGGCGCCGAGGTCGCTGGCGACAACGGTCGAGCCGGCCTCGGGCGTCGTCAGCGAGGCGATCGGCAAGATCGCCTCGCCGGACACGCCCAGTGCCTCGCGGCTGGTCACGACGATGCGGACGGCCGAGCATGATCGGACGAGTGCCTCGGCCAGCTCGGCACTCGCGGCCAGGACCGGGTCGCAATCGTCGAGGACGAGCAGGAGTCGCTTGCCTTTGAGGTGGTCGACGATGGTAGCCAGGAGCGACCGTCCGGCCGGCTCGGTCAGGCCGATCGTACTGGCGACCGACGGAAGCACGAAGGCCGGGTCGCCGAGCGTGCCGCATTCGACGATCCAGGTTCCATCGTCGAACCGGTCGAGGAGCGTCCTGGCGAGCCGCAGGCCAATCCGGGTCTTGCCCACGCCACCGGGACCGGTCAGGGTCAGGAGCGGCGACTCCCCGAGCATCCGGGTAGCTTGCTCGATCTCGCGCTCGCGGCCGATGAAGCTGGTGACCTCGAGCCGGAGGTTGTTTCTTGGCGCATCGGTCGTGCGCAGCGCCGGGAAACTGCTGGCCAGGCCCGGGCCGGTTACCTGGTAGAGCCGCTGGCCCGGACCGTCGAGCGAGCGCAGGCGATGGGCCCCGAGGTCGACTAGGCCCATCGGCGGGCGGAGCTGGTCGGCGATCAGGTCTCGAGTCGTCTGCGAAATGAGGATCTGGCCGCCGTGACCAACCGCGCAGATCCGGGCGGCACGATGGACATCGAGGCCGACATAGCCCTCCGTTGCGTTCACCGGCTCGCCCGTGTGGAGGCCCATCCGATCACGGACGGCCACCCCGTCGGGCCAGGCCCAGGCGGCCACCGCAAGTTGCCCGTCGATGGCTGCCTGGACGGCCGCGCCGGCTGATTGGAAGACGAAGTAGAGTCCGTCGCCCGCGGATCCCCGCTCGAGCGCGCCGTGGCGGGTGAACGCCTCGCGGATCAGCCGGTGATGGTCGGCCAGCACTTCCGGATAGCGGTCGCCGAGCGCCTGCAGCAGGCTTGTCGAGCCCTCGATATCCGTGAAGACCAGTGTGACGGTCCCTGACGGCTCACCCGCCCCCCGGGATTCATGTGCTGACACTGCGGCTCCTGTCTCAACCAGTGGGGCCAGCAGCCTACGCGCGGATTCCGACGCCCGCAACGAGAGCGCCGATCGTCCTGTGATTTGGATGCCGACAGGCCGCTGCCGGGCACGTTGCATTGCCCCGAGGTTCCACCTACCCGGACGACAAAGGCGGGTGCCTCGCGGCATCCGCCTTTGATCTAGCCTGCCGGCGCTCCCGGCCCGATCAGGAACGAGTGGTGAACCAGACCGTCGGGGCTCCCGCGACGCCGGCGTCGTGCATCGCCGAGCGCAGCTCAGGGCTGCCGGCCCACGCCTGGGCGGCCTCGAGCGTCGCGAACTCGTGGCGCACGGTGAGGTCATTCGGGTTATCGATCGCCTGGTACACGGCCTGGTCCTGTACGCCCATGGCCTTCTGGGTCGGCGCGAGCCCGTCGTAGACCTTGCGCCAGTGCGCGTAGTCGGCGACCTGGTGGCGGACGAAGAGCGTGGTCATCGTGATGCCTCCGGCTGGGCCAGGGCTGCTTTGGCGCGTCCTGGCTTCTGCAGACATCCTGCCATAGCAGTATCTGTCACGTCAACTATTGATTCATGAGAAGTTGCAAGGACAGCGGAATCCCTCTATCGTGGGCAGATGACCAGGGATGAAGACGCCAGCCGGCCCGCCGGGCTCGTGTACGACGCCTGGCGAGGCGTCCTCTTTGCGACCTCGCGGACGCTCCAGATTGCTGAGCCCGATCTCATCGCCAGGGCCGGATTTCCACTGACCTGGCTCGACGTGTTGGCCCAGCTTTATGACGCCGCGGATGACGGCCTGCGGATGCAGGAGCTCGAGCAGCGCTCCCTGTTCACCCGGAGCGGACTGACCCGTCTCGTGGATCGGATCGAGGCGGCTGGATTGGTCCGTCGCGAGGCCGTCCCGGGCGATCGGCGGGGCGTCCAGGTGGTGCTGACACCCGAAGGCCGGCGGCGCCACGATGCCGCCTTCGCGGACCACAACAAGTTCATCGAACGAGAATTCGGTCGCCGCCTCACCGAGGCCCAGCTCCGCGCCGTGGCCGAGGCGCTCGCGACGTTCTGGCACGATGACGAGGTCTCCGCCGAAGGCTAGGCCGCGGCGCGCCAACCGGATCCTTCGCTAGGCCCCCGGTGGTGAGAAGCGTTCCACGTACGGCGCCCGCCATTCAGGGGCCTCGAAGGGCGCGGCATACCAGGTCGTCGTCTTGGCGACTCTTCCCTGGCGGAGTTCGATGATGGCGATCATCTGCCAAGTTTCGCCGTTCGGGTACCGGGCTGTACCTATGTACGTGTAGACGTCGCCCGACCCCTCGATGCGCAGGGCTGTGAACGACGGCGTCATCACCCATCTGTCTTCCGCCCCGACGAGCCGTGCGCTGCCTGGATCGATGGTTCCGACTCCACCCGGGTAGTTGCGGAGGATGGCGAGCTGGTTCGCCTTGCCCCGAACTCGTTCTCCGGACTGGGGCATCTCGTCGGTGAAGTCGTCGGTCACGAGCGCCTCTATCTCGTCGAAGTCCTTGTTCTGCAGGGCGCGTGCGAAGCGCTCGACGACGGATCGACCGCTTGGCTCAGTCATCCTCTCCTCCGTGGGCCGCCGTCGCTGTCACCAGCGAACTGTGGGCAGTCTATCGTTGGCGACCGCGTGGGTCGAGGCGAATGAGCTGCCCGAACGATGGAGTCGCCATGAAGCAGCAAGCGTGACCGCTGGCCACGGGCCTGACTACGATTGGTCCCAGGACCATATCTCGGTGAAGACGCCGATGGAGTTGACGGACGGGCGGGTCTCGGTCGTCGAGGACGTCTTGAAGCCCGGCTTCGATCTCCCGGCTCACCGTCATCGATCCATGGTGGAGATCTTCTACATCCTCGAAGGCGAGGTCACGTTCGCGTTCGAAGACGAGACGGTGATCGCGACGCCCGGAACCACCGTGACCCTGCCACCGAACCTCCGGCACGAGGTGACCTGCCCCGGTGGCGGCCGCCTCGTGACGATCTTCATGCCCGGGGGCTTTGAGCCCTACCTGGCCGAGTTCGCCACCCTCACGCCGGTGCAGCTCGATGACGCCGAATTCATCCGCGAGCTCGGCGAGCGCTACGACATCTGGCTGGAGTCGTCCTGAGACCGTGGGCTCGAGCGGTGTAGCCTTGTCACGGAGCTCGGCCAGCCGCAGTGAATGCGAGTCCTGAGCTCAAACCACCGGGGCGTAGCGAAGCTTGGCATCGCGCGTGCTTTGGGAGCACGAGATCGTGGGTTCGAATCCCGCCGCCCCGACCATTCTCCGCCAGCGGCTGAGCCTCGTGCAGACCTGCGCGTTCGCTTGAGGCGGCCCTCAGCCGGCGTTCTTCGGAAAGAACAGGTAGAGGTTCGCGAACCCGAGCCCGCCGACGACAACCCGGGAACTTCGGCCTGATTCGGCTGCCTACCCGCGAGCGAAGGGGCTCCGGCGCGGCTGTTTGGGCGCCCCTGAAAACGGCGTGGCGCTGACCGACAGGAAGTCCGTTGGCAGGGACGCCGGCCGTCCCGGCAGCAGTCCGCCGACGAAAGCAACCGCACCACCGAACGCGACCACGCCGATGCCGGGGCCGATCGTGCCGCTCGCTGGCGGCAGGAAGGCGTCGATCTGGGTGGCCAACATGCCCTCGTGCCAGAAGGCCACCATGATCAGGCCGAGTCCGCCAGCGATCGCCACGCCGCGCCGCCATCCGGCCTGGCCTCGGGCGCCCAGGCGCGCCGTCGCAACCAGGACAATCGCGATCCCAAGGGCTAACGCGAACGCGCCGTCCGACGTCATCGGATCGTCTCCATACAGTCCATCGGCCGTGACTGTTCCAAGGCCCGGCAGGGCGAACCACGCCCAGGGCAGGAAGGTCCCGATGACCGCGATGGCCGCTCCGACGAGAGTCAGGAGCGCCGGCCCGACGTTGGCAATGCGCGCTGCGGCCGGCTTGACGAAGCCGGGGACGGCGCCCTGGGCCTGTCCGGCCAGGCGACTGGGTGTGGCGCTCCTGGTCCGGTCTGGCCAGATCCCCAGGACGAAGGGCAGGAGCAGACCGGCCAGCACGCCGACGATGGGGGCCTCGCCGCCCGCCTGTTCCGCCGGAATGAGCAGGTGGAGCATCGACAGCGGCGCCGCCAGCGGCAGAATCCCGATCGCGGGCCTGCGCCGGATCGCCCGCAGGATCCGCCGGACCCCTCCCGGAACGGCTCGGTCAATCCAGCCCGGCAGCGACCAGAACAACAGGACGAACGCCATCCAGCCCGCTCCGGCCCATACGAACGCAGCCAGGGCCAGCCCAACGATCACGCCCAGCTGCACGCCTGCTGGGGCCTCCGCCCAGCGACCTGCGCCGCGGCGGCCCACTCGCCCGATCGCCTGGAACGGTGCCGTGATCCCGCGAAGCAGGCGTCTCATGCCCCGACTATCCCATGTCGTCGCGCGCCGGCGAAGGTGACATTCGTACCCCTCCTGGACCACAGCAGCCCACCCGGCCGAGCGTCGGGCCGCCCCTGGACGCAGGCCGTCGTCAGCCGCGGATCGCGAAAACGATCGCGGCGAAGCCAAAGGCAGCGATGGCGAGCCCCGAGGCCAGGTTGACCGTGCGCAGCCAGCCCGGCGTGCGAGGCCGAGGACCACCCACCCCCGTACGATCAGATCGGTCGGCGGCTGGACGGGAAAGGTAGGATCGACCCGATGCACAAGCGACGAATCTTCGCCGTGATGCTCGGCGCTGCCCTCCTGCTAGCCGCCTGTGGCTCCTCGCCCGCGACCGCGATCCCGAGCCCCACGCCCCCGCCGCCCACGCCGACGCCCAATCCGCACCTGAGCGACCCCGCGTCGGTCGACGTCGTCTACACGGCCCTGCAAAAAGCGGGCCTCCAGATCACGGCCAACTCGGCCGATGCCGGCAGCGGGGGCATGGTCAAGCGCCTCCACCTTGTCTATGCCGCGTGGCCCCTCGTCCTGACCGAGTACACGAGCGCCAAGACCCTGCTGGCCGGGTCGGGCTTCAACCCCAAGGCCAAGCCGATTCTTGGTAATCCGCCCTATGCCCTTGTCGGCCTGAACATCCTGATCGAGTACGGGTCGAGCACGCAGAACGGCCCGCCGGCCGCTCCGGGGCCCCAGTTCGTCACCGCCTTCGAGCAGCTCGTCCGGGTGGTCAATCCATTGATCGGTCCGCTCCAGCAGCGATCGGTCACACCGGTCGCGCTGCCGACGCCGACGCCAGGACCAAGCGTCTCGCCGAAGCCTGCGCCATCCAGCTCACCGGGCAAGCCGAAGACCACGCCCAAACCGAAGCCCAAACCGACGAAGAAGCCGAAGCCCTAGGCGCGCGCGGGCGAAGGCGCGCAGTGCAGGTCCGGGTTCGCTATGGTTGCCGCGAAACGATCGGGTCAGCCCGACCAGGACCGCACGGCGAGGAGCGCCCATGACCGAACCGCGCCGGACGCGCCGGTTGCCGGATGGAACCAGGTCGGGCGTTCCCGGTCGGGTCGACGCGGGCCCGGGGCTCCTCGAGCCTGCTGATCCAGCTGTCTTCCCCGGTTCTGAGGCACGCCGCCAGGTGGACGGTGGTGTCTCCAGTGCCCGCTGGCGGGCACTGCTCGCCGAGGGGACGCCGATCCTGGCCGACGGCGCAATGGGTACGATGCTGTTCCTGTCGGGCCTCCAGTTCGGCGATCCGCCCGAGGTCTGGAACCTGACCCAGCCGGACGTCGTCCGGCGGATCCATCGCGGCTATCTCGAGGCCGGATCGAGGATCCTGTTGACCAATACGTTCGGCGGGAACCGCCTGCGTCTGGGTCTCCATCGGCTCGAGGAGCGCGTGGCCGAGCTGAATCAGACCGCCGCCATCCTCCTCCGGTCCGAGATCGAGGCGGCCGGCGGCCAGGCACTCGTGGCCGGGGACATCGGGCCGAGCGGCGCGATCATGGCCCCGCTGGGCACCCTCGATTACCCTGAGGCGGTCGACGTGTTCGCCGAGCAGGCGGCCGCCCTGGTTGCGGGTGGGGCGGACCTGATCTGGATCGAGACGATGTCCGACCTGACCGAGATCAAGGCGGCGATCGAGGGCGTCCGCCAGGTCGCGCCGGGGATTGCGCTGATCACGACGATGACCTTCGACACCCGCGGCCGGACGATGATGGGGGTCAGCCCCGAGCAGGCCGTCGAGGCGCTGGCCGCGTGGGGGTCGGATGCGATCGGCGGCAATTGCGGCAACGGCCCGGACGAGATCCTGCCGGTGATCAGCCGGATGCGGGCGGTCGCGCCGGACGCGATTCTTGTCGCCAAGTCGAACGCCGGGATGCCCGAGCTGGTCGACATGCGGGCGGTGTACCGGGCTTCGCCGGAGACGATGGCAGGGGCCGCGACCGAGATGCGGGCGGCCGGCGCCCAGATCGTGGGAGCGTGCTGCGGCAGCACGCCCGACCACCTCAAGGCGATGCACAAAGCCCTGATCGACAGCACGAGGACCGATTCATGACCGCCAGCAGGGCCCGAACCAGGAATGGCCGGGGGCCCGAGGAAGTGTCGGCCCTCGACAAACGGATCATTGAGCACCTCCAGGAAGACGGCCGCCGGCCGTTCACCCAGATCGCCCTCGAGCTGGGCGTCTCCGAAGCGGCGGTCAGGGCTCGGACGAACCGCCTTGTCGCGAGCGGGATCCTCCAGATCGTGGGCGTCACCGACCCACTCAAGCTCGGCTTCCAACAGATGGCCATGGTCGGCATTCGCTGCGAACGCGATCGGCTGGTCCAGGTCGCCGAGGCAGTTGGCGAGTTCCCCGAGGTGGACTACGTGGTCATCACCGCGGGAACCTATGACGTCCTGATCGAGGTGGTCTGCGAGGACAATGCGGCCCTGCTCGACTTCCTGGCCCAGAAGCTTCGCGCGATCGAGGGCGTCCGCGATACCGAGACGTTCGTCTACCTGCGGATGGTCAAGCAGACCTACCAGTGGGGGACACGCTGAGCGGGTGTCCGTTGAAGTCGTCGTCCTCGTGCTGTCCGGCCTCGTTGCGGTCAACCTCGTCCTCGTCACCGCCCTGGTCACCACGATCCATCGGCCCGAGCCCGCGAAACCGCCTCGACTGAAGCCGGGGGGAGTGCAGCCCGCCGGTCCGGTTGCTGCCCCCGGCAAGGTCGGGGTCTCCGATGTCGAGTCGTCAGTGGGTCCGCGCTCCGGCCCGGTGTAGCATCCAGTCATGGGCCAGCCCGCGACGAATCCCCCGGATCGCCCGAGCCGCGGCTTTTCCACGCGAGCCATCCGGGCCGCCACGACCGCGCCGGTCGTCGACCAGCGCCCGAACTCCGTACCCCTCTACCTATCGGCGACGTTCTCGGCCGCTGATGCCGAGGAACTCGGCGCGATCGCGACCGGCGCGCGCCCGGGTTACGCGTACGCCAGGCTCGACAACCCGACCGGCGCCGCCCTGGCCCAGGCAATCGCCACGATCGAGGGCGCCGAGGCCGCTCGCGTTTTCGCCAGCGGGATGGCTGCGATCCACGCCGCGCTCGCCTCGGTCCTGCGGGCCGGCGACCGGGTCCTGGCCACCACGGCGATCTACGGCTCGACCCGCTCGCTCCTGGCCAACCAGTTCGGGCGGCTGGGCGTCAGCACGACGTTCGTCGACGCCACCGACCTCGCCGCGGTCGAGACCGAGCTGGCCGCGGTGCCAACCAGCGTCCTCTACGTCGAGACGATCTCCAACCCGACGATCGTGGTTGCCGACATCGTGGCGCTGGCCGGCATTGCCCACGCCCACGGCGCCCTGCTGATCGTGGACAACACCTTCGCCTCGCCGTACCTGTGCCGGCCGATCGAGCTGGGTGCCGACCTCGTCGTCGAGTCGGCGACGAAGTTCATCGGCGGCCATTCGGACGTCCTGGCCGGCGTGGTCGCGGGATCGCGCCAACTCATCGACGCGATCCGCCTCGTCGAGATCGATACGGGTGGCACGCTGTCACCGCTGTCGGCGTTCCTGGTCCTGCGCGGCCTGACCACGCTGGCCGTCCGGATGGAGCGCCACGCTGCCACGGCCCGGGTCCTGGCCGCCTGGCTCGAGACCGAGCCGGCCGTCCTCAGGGTGATCTATCCCGGTTTGCCGAGCCACCCCCAGCACGCCCTTGCGGCGCGCCAGTTCCCGATCGGCGGTGGAATGCTCGCCTTCGAGGTCGTCGGCGGCCGAGCCGGCGGGGGAGCGTTCATCGATGCGCTGACGATCCCCGAGCTGACCGCCTCGCTGGGCAGCATCCATACGATCGTCGCCCATCCGCCCACCACCACCCATCGGCAGCTGAGCGACCTTGAGCTCAAACATGCAGGTATCGCCGCCGGCTTGCTACGCTGCTCGGTCGGCCTCGAGGACCTCGAGGACCTGCGCCTCGATTTCGCCGGCGGGCTCGCCGCCGCGGCCGCCGCTCTTGCCGCCGAAGCCACCCCCGACTCGAGCGTCGCCGGGGCGGACGTCCTGCCCGTCGGCGCGTAGGAGATCCGGATCGCCACGCTGGCGGCCGGCGGGGCCGTCACATCGCGCGACCAGCGCCTGTCTCCGCCGGCCCGGCTCGGGCTTGGCCTGTGGCGCCTGTTCACGGCGGTCAACTTCGCCGTCCTCCAGATCATGATCCTGGTGATCATCGGCCTGGTCGGGATGACCGTCGCGCAGCTGCCGTCCTTCGCGTTCCGGACGCCGGCCGACTACATCGCCCAGATGGAAGTGATCCACGCCAAGTACGACCCGGCGATCGGGGCGGGCGCCGTCGCGATCCTGGAGCGCCTCCAGATCTTCAACATCTTCACGGCCTGGTGGTTCAGCGCCTTGCTCGTGCTGCTGGTGACGTCGATCATCGTGTGCACCCTCAACCGGACGCCGAAGCTGTGGCGGACGAGCGCCGAGATCCGGGTCGTCCAGCCGGACCCGTTCTACAACCCGATCCTGCCCGACCGGGCGGCCCTGTCGGGCGTCGATGTCGAGGCCATTCGGATTGCCCTGCGCCGATCCCACTTCCACATCCGTGAGGCCGAGGTGGACGGGACCCACTACCTGTACGGGTATCGCCATCGCTGGACGAAGTTGGCGACCTTGATCAGCCACCTCGGGCTGATCCTGTTCCTGGTCGCCGCTGCGGTCACCAGCCGGTTCGGCTTCGAGAGTGGAATCCTCCTGACGAACGGGGAGAGCCAGCCGGTCACCGCGATCGGTTCGAAGGACCTGCTCGTCGTCAAGAGCTTCGGCTTTACCGACCCGACCGCCGCGGATGGGACGGTCCTCGATTACACGACTGACCTCGCCGTCTACCGCGACGGCGAGTTGCTCGCCCGGAAGGTCATCCGGGTCAACGATCCCCTCTCGGTGGCCGGCTTCACGTTCCACCAGAACGGCTTCCGGCCGGCCCCCGACATCGTCATCCGGGACGCCCATGGCCAGCCCCTGTGGGACGGTCCGGTGGCCCTCGACGACAGCGTCGCTGGCTCGCCGCATGGCGTGATGAGCGTGCCCGGTGAGAACAACATCGGCCTGGAGATGCTCCTGTCCAAGGCCAAGGACGGCACGACCGGCATCCTCTTCCTGCCCTATCGCGCCACCGGCCTCAACCCCGACGGGACGCCGATCACCGAGTCGCTCACGCCATTCTTCGTGCCGGTCGGCGGCGTCGCCGGATCGGCCGACACTGATTTCTACGTCCAGCTCCTCGATATCCAGAATGCGACGATCCTGGTGGCCAAGGAAGACCCAGGCCAGGGTATCGTCTGGTTCGCCTTCCTGAGCCTGATCACCGGCCTGCTGATCACGTTCTATCTGCCTCGTCGGCGGATCTGGGCCCGGCTCGACCCGAGCGGGGAACTGCGGATCGTGGGTCGATCGGACCGCTATGTCGACTTCAGGCGCGAGTTCGGCCGGCTGCTCGACGACCTGGTGGCCGCCCGACAGCCGCCCGCCCCGGTCGGCTAGGCCGGGGAATCGGTGGCCAGCCTTCACGACGTCCAGGCGGCGATCTTTCCGACAGCGCGGCCCCTGGTCGAGCCCGGCCCGACCGACCTGGCTGCGGACGTTGCCTGGGTGCGGGTGATGAAGCCCCGGGTGCCGGCCTTCGACGCGCTCGAACCCGGGGACCTGGCGATCATCCCGGGCTCGTCGCTGGCGATCGTGACGCCCGAAGGAGAGACGACGGGCACATTCCGCGAGCTCATCGCGGCGCTCCTGGGGGCCCATGTCCCGGCGATCCTGCTCATCGACAACGGCGACCCCGATCACCTGCTCGACGCCCTCGGTCGGGCCGCGCTGGAGGCCGGGCTGGTCACGTTCCGGCTCGCCCGGGCTGATCCTGTCCAGGTCGAGCGCGGCGTGATCGGCTATCTCGTCAACCGCCGGGCGCAGCTCGACCAGCGGGCCGGCGAGCTCGAACGGGAACTCGCCCGCCTGGCCCTGCTCGGCCGCGGCCTCGACGTCCTGGCGGCGGCGATCGGCGGCTTCTTCGGCCGGCCGGTGGTGATCGAAGGCCGCCGCGGCGACCCACTGGTGATCCATGCCCCGACGGACGTGCCCGACGCCGCCGGCGCGGTCGGCCGCTACCTTGCCCGACCGGCCGCCGTGGCCCTGCGGGTGGCGATTCCCGGGGCGCCCGGCGAGAGTGGTCCCGGGGGCCGCCTCGTGCTCCTCGGCGACGAGCCGGTCCGGGAGCTCGAGCGCGTCGCGTCCGACCGTCTGGTGGCCCTGCTGGCCCTTGAGCTCGCCCGCGACAGCGCCGTCCGACACGCTCGCGACGAGGTCCGCCGGGGTGACCCTTTGCCGGCCGCGGGACCACCCTGGACCGTCATCCTGGCCCGCCAGTTCCCAGCCGAGTCAGGCGACGAGATCGCCGCCCGCGAGGAGGTGCGCGGCGAGTTGCGCCTGCTCTTCTCGCCCGGCCGGTTGGGCCTGCGGGGCACCAGTGAGAGTCTTGAGCTGCGGATGGTGGCCGCCGCCAGCGTCGCCGATCCCGAATGCCGGGAGATCGGCGATCGCCTGTGCCGCTTCCTGCGCCGAACCGTGGCGATCTCCCGGCCGTTCAGCGAGGCTGGCGGCCGGCCGGCCGCGGAGGCATCCGCCCGGGCGACCCTCGACGCGGTCGAACACGTCACCGAGATCCCCATCGTTGCCCTTGCGGCGCGCCTCCCGGCCTATCTCCTGTTGGGCAATCTGCATCACCTGCCAGACGCTCCGCAGCAGGCCGCCGCTCTCCTTGCGCCGATCCTGATCGGCCGGCCGGAGGTCCAGCGCCGTCGCCTGGACACGCTCCGGGCCGTCCTCGAGAGTCCCGGTCCCAACGAGGCCGCAGCACGCCTGGGGGTCCACCGCAACACGATCAGCTACCGGGCCGGACGGATCGAACGGCTGGCCGGTTGGGACCTGCACGACCCAGACCTGCGGTTGGCGCTGCTTCTTGCGGTCAGAATTGTGCAAAGAGAACAAAGCTAGACGGTCTTCCTAACCCTGTTGGGGCCGTCCCGGCGGCCGGGCGGTCTGCTAGGCTGGGGCTCAGACAAGACGGGTCCATTCCACTGTGCGCCGTGCACAACGTGGATCATGCTCACGCTCGTCCCGGGACCGACCAGGAACCATCCCGCGCCGATCCGAGGGCCGATCCGCAGTGACCCCTCAGCCACCTTCCCACGTGCAGACAAGGAGTGCCCAGTTGGCCGACAAGGACAAGGCAGCCTCAACCTCGGATACGATCGATGCCGCGGCCGCCAGCGGGATCCGGTTCATCCAGCTCCAGTTCACCGACATCATGGGCCTGGTCAAGGCTGTGACGATCCCGATCCACCAGCTCAAGGGCTCGGTGGAGCACGGGACCTGGTTCGACGGCTCGTCGATCGAGGGCTTCACCCGGATCGCCGAGTCGGACCAGTACCTCATGCCCGACATGTCGACCTTTGCCGAGATCCCCTGGCAGAAGGGCAGCGGGCCGCGCGGGACCGCCCGGATCATTTGCGACGTGTTCACCCCGAGTGGCCAGCCGTTCGTTGGTGATCCTCGCTTCGTGCTTCGGCGCCAGGTCGAGCGGGCGGCCAAGCTGGGTTACATCGTGAACACGGGCCCCGAGCTCGAGTTCTTCCTGTTTCGGCGCGGTGAGGACGGCGCGATCGAGCCGCTCCCTCATGACGAGGCCGGCTACTTCGACTTCTCGACCGATCTTGCCCAGGAGATCCGCCAGGACATGGTGGATGCGCTCGAGGCGTTCGGGATCCGGGTCGAGGCCGCCCACCACGAGGTGGCCGCGGGCCAGCACGAGATCGACTTCGAGTACAGCGACGCGCTGCGCACGGCCGACAACGCGATCACCTTCAAGTTCGCCCTCAAGGCAATCGCCCAGCAGCACGGCCTGTACGCCACGTTCATGCCCAAGCCGATCCACGGGATCAACGGCTCGGGGATGCACACCCACCAGAGCCTGTTCTCGATCGCCGACCAGCGCAATGCGTTTGCCGACGCGTCGAACCCTTACGGGCTGTCGGACCTCGCCCGCTCGTACATGGCCGGCATCCTGGCTCATGCCCGGGGCATGATCGCGGTGCTCGCGCCGCTGGTGAACTCGTACAAGCGGCTCGTGCCAGGTTACGAGGCACCGACGTACCTGACCTGGGGCCGGACGAACCGCTCGGCGCTCATCCGGGTGCCGATGGTCTCGCCGGGCAAGTCGATCGAGGGGACCCGGGCCGAGGTTCGTTGTCCCGATCCGTCGAGCAACACGTACCTGGCTTTCACCGCGATGATCGCGGCGGGGCTGGATGGGGTTGAGCGCGGGCTCAAGCTGGCCGAGCCGGTCGAGGAGAGCCTGTTCGAGATGGACGCCGCCCGGATTGCCGAGAAGGGGATCAAGGAGCTGCCCGGCACGCTGGGCGAGGCACTCGACGAGCTGGAGCGCGACGAGGTCATCCGCGAAGCCCTCGGCGAGCACGTCCTGAACCACTTCCTCGACGCCAAGCGCGCAGAGTGGGACGAGTACCGCACCCAGGTCTCGGACTGGGAGGTCGACCGCTACCTCGAGCAGTTCTAGGGGTTCTGTGCAGGGGCCGGGGCGGGCGACCGCCCCAAGCCCCGATTGCTGATGCCGGGCGGTTCCGCAGCCTGGGGCCGTGTCGGGGGCCGGGCCGGCGGTGTCCCGCGTCGGGGCTTGGCGCGCCTGCGGGGCCTGGGCGCGTCTGCGGGGCGCGCCTCCCGGCCAGGCCGCGCCTCCCGGGCCAGCCGACGGCTTCCATATACCCCCCATGTTTAGCGCACACGTTTGTTGACGCTGTGAGTCGCATCGAGCCCTGATCCTTGGCCAACCGGCACGCGCTTCATCCCCACGCGTGCACGGCTTGGGATGACCCGCGATCGAAGGAGCCGCCAATCGGTCGGTGAGGGACCGCGAAGCGCGTCAGCTAAACATGGGGGGTATATGGAAGCGCATACCCCAGGTGATCGGACCGATCGGTCGGAAGCCCGAGCCCGAAGAGCCGGTCAGTTCGAGCTCGCGGGCCGGCGACGTTCGCGGGTGGTCGCTGTCCGGTTGGGGACGGCGCTGCGTGAGGCGCGCCTGGCCGTGGGCCTTGAACAGTCCGACGTCGGCATCAGGTCGCGCCTGTCACAGGTGCACGTGAGCCGGCTCGAACGTGGCCTGGGTTCTGGCGCCAGCCTCGCGACATGGTCGCGGGTTGCGGCGGCGGTCGGGGAACAGCTCGTGGGCTTTCTCGAGCACGCCCCAGGCGCCGATCGACCCCGCGATCTCGAGCACCTGAAGAGGCAGAGCGCGCTCATCTCGATTGCGGCCGCGGGGGGATGGCAAGCTGTCCCGGAATTCGCGGTCGATCCAGGGAGTCCTCGCTCGCGCTCGATCGATGTTGCCCTCGTCCGCCGGGCGACGGATGAAGCCGTCGTCGCTGAGATCTGGGACTGGTTCGACGACGTCGGCGCAGGCTTTCGGAGTCTCGAGGCCAAGCGCGCCGCCCTGGTGCTCCTGCTTGCCCAGGGCTCACGTCCTTCCGGCCGCGCAGGGACCATTCGTGGTCTGTACGTCGTTCGGAATACGCGCCGAAACCATCAGCTCATTGCCGATCTCGGGCCTCTGTTCGCGGCGCGCTTCCAGGGCAGCTCCGGCACCTGGCTGAAGGCCCTGACCGATCCCGGCCAACGGCTGCCCAACGGCGACGGCCTGCTCTGGAGCGACCGAGCCGGCTCGTCCCTGAGAGCGAGCCGACTTCGAGCCTAAGCTTCCGCCGCCGACCGCGCGGATGGCCCAACCGGGTGGTCCAAGATGCGCGAGAATGGGCCGCCATGAGCCCCATCGAGCCGACCGCTGTGCCCGCGGAGCCCGGCGAGCCGGTCACGACCGCCGCGCCGGCCACGACCCCGGAGCCGGTCACGAACCCAGAGCCGGTCACGAACCCCGGGCCCCAGATCCGCCCGATGCGTTCGCTCTGGCTGCTCTCGCTCGCCCACGTTGTGAACCACGCCCAGGCATTCCTGCTGCCCCTGATCTTCCTGAAGATCATCGATGAGTTCAAGGTCAGCGTCGAGACGATCGCGTTCCTGGCGGCGTTCGGAGCGGCATCGTCGGGCCTGATCCAGCTCAGCTACGCTCAGTTGACCCGGGTGATGTCCCGGCGGCGCCTGCTGGGGCTCGGGGGAATCCTGTTCGGTGGCGGGTTTGCCGGCCAGGCGTTCGCCTTCAACTTCCCGACCTTCGCAGTCCTCAACGTCGTCTCTCGGCTCGGCGGCTCGCCCCAACATCCGGTTGGCAACGGCCTGCTGGCGGAGCAGTTCGTGCCCGAGCGGCGGGGCTTTGCGATCAGCGCCCATATTGCTGGCGGGAACGTCGGGACGGTGATCGTGGCGATCACGGGCGCGCCGATTCTCGCGCTGTGGGGCTGGCGCGGGGCGTCGATCGTGTTCGGCATCCCGGCCGTCGTGATCGCCATCGCGATCCTCATCCTCATGCGCGAAACCGGCAGCGATCGGGCAGCGGCCCGGGCGAGCGGGACCGTCCGGCAGGCGTTCCGGCAGATCCTCCACGATCGCGACCTGCGCTGGCTCTACCTGACCTCGGTCCTCGGCGGGGGTGGGCGGGGGCTGGGTGTCGTCAACCTGTTCGCCCTGCTCTATCTCACGAGGGTGCTTAATCTCGGAGAGTCCCTGTCCGGCCTGATGTACGGCGTCCTGATCGTCTTCGCCGTACCGATGCCGCTGATCACCGGTTGGCTGTCCGATCGAGTCGGGCGCAAGCCCGTGATCATCGGCGTGTACCTCGGTGGCGCGGTGGGCTTCCTTGTCTTCGTCGCTTCCGGCTCGAACCTGCTCGGTCTGTGGGCCGGGATCGCGCTGATGGGCCTGTTCAGCTTCGCCGAGAGCCCCCAGCTCCAGGCGCTGCTGGGCGATATCGCGGCGCCCTCATTGCGCGACGCGACGTACGCCGCGTACTTCACGCTCGCGTTCGGCATCGGTTCGCTGTGGACCGCCCTGTACGGCCTGATCATCGACCAGGCCGGTGAGTCGAGCGGGGTCCAGATCGTCTTCGTCGTGATGGCCGTCACGTTCCTCCTCGCGGCGCTGGCTACATTCCCGATCAGGGCCGACGAGCGCGCGCGGGAGAACGCTGCCCACGAGGCAGCCCTGCTAGAGCACTGAGTTTCTGTGACCCGTGACCCCGTGGGGTATCATCCGCGAGCCTCTCAACGGGCACTTTCGGTCGGGGCGTGGCGCAGCTTGGTAGCGCGCATCGTTCGGGACGATGAGGTCGGAGGTTCAAATCCTCTCGCCCCGACCATTCCCACCTGTCGTCGCACCTTCAACCGTTGTTCTCTGACGGCAACGAGCCCGAGCAGCCACGCGTTCTCGTTGGGCGTCGGG